>DAOWBJ010000225.1 GCA_030634125.1 Victivallales bacterium | reverse complement strand
TTCATCGGTGATAAAAAAGAAGGAAGAGGGGTTAAAGAGATCAGAAAATTGACAAAAGGCGGACATCAGACGAGCAGAGTTACAACCGCATATGCTCTGACAAATATTATTATTGCTGCTTATATGTTTGCTCGATGGTGTCAGGAAAACTTTTTCAGCTACATGATGCAACACTTTGCTATTGATTTACTTGCAGACTATAAAAAGCTACCCGTTTCTGATTTCGACAAAGTCGTTTCACCAGCATGGCGAAAACTGGAGAAAGCTAAAAATTCAATCAATGGAAAACTTGCAACAAGAAAGAAAAGGTTTGCTGATTTCACATTGCATCCAATGGTAGAAGCCAATACAAAGAAATATCATGACTGGCAACAAATGCAAATTGATTTAGCTGAAGAAATAACTCTTTTCGAGGCAGAATTAAAAGATGTGAAAAGTAAACAGAAAAAAATTCCAAAACATATATTTATATCTGAATTACCGGAAGATGAACAATTTAAAAATCTTGATAATAGCAAGAAAAATTTGCTTGATGCTGTAAAAATGATCGCTTACAGAACTGAGACTGCAATGGGAAATCTTATTGCGAATGAATGTGGAAGTTTAGCTAAGGCAAGAGCTTTGCTAAGAGATTTATTTGTATCAGAAGCAGATATATTGCCTGGTCATGAAAATAAAATTTTGATGGTTCGCTTTCATAATTTATCAACAAGTGCCTTGGATAAAAAATTAGATAAACTCATCGAGCATCTCAATTCGGTCAATATGAAATATCCCGGAACTGATATGATATTAAAATATTCAAGAATTTTACCAGCTCAAAAAGGTGTCATTCCTAATTCTTGCAAGTAAGGATGTCTGAAGATACAGTATTAATAATAGATGAAAGTTCGCTGGTCAGTGCGGCGGTCGGGCATAAATTAATGTGGCTGGCAAAAGAAAATAATGCTCGAATGATTTTCGTCGGGGATCGTCGGCAGCATTTATCAGTTGAAGCCGGTGATTTTTTGAAAGTGCTGGAATTTTACAGCAATATCAAAAACTTTGAATTATCCCAAATCATTATCGAAAAGCTATTCAATTAATGGCAAATAACAAAACCGCAGAAGGGCTTGAGCGTTTAAATGATCTCGGAGTAGTCGAAGAAAAAAGCCATCATTATTTGTCGGCGGCGGCAAAACGTTATGTCAATACTGTTAATGACGGCAAAAAGTGTTTACTGGTATCTCCTACTCATAGAGAAATAGATACGCTGAACGCCTTAGTCCGCAAAGAATTTGACAATCAAGAAATTCTTGACATTAGCGAACAGCAATCAAGAACCTGTTTTCAAGACCACAACTGGACTAGAGAACAAATTTCCAGTTATCAAACCTATAGACCGGGCAACGCAGTCCGCTTTAATACGCCACTATTTGGTACTCACTACCAGAAACACGATATTATGACTATCGCCAAAGTAGAGAAAAATAAGCTTGTATTCACCAACGGAGACAACCTTTCTCCATCCCAACTAAAAAACAAAATCAGCGTAGGAGTAATGAAATCGCTAGACTTAACCCCCGGCGATAAAATCCTAATCACCGCCAATAATAAAGACTACAACCTAACCAATGGAGATACCGCAACAATTGCGGAAATTTCCCCAGACGGTGAAATATTATTAGATGACGGGCGAACTGTACCGGCAGAATTTGAATCCATTTCATACGGTTACGCCACAACCAGCCACAAAAGCCAGGGATCAACCTGCGACCACGCAATATTAGCCGCCGCGCAAATGAGTAATCGTGCCTGTTATGTCGGTTCCAGCCGAGGCAGGCAATCAGTAAAAGTCTTTACTCCCGACTTTGAGCATCTCTATGATAGTGTAAAAAGAAATTCAGAGCATTTAACCGGACACGATCTGATAGTCGCAAGGCAGGAGCATATAAATGAAATTTCTCCAAAACAAAATATAGAACACATTCCCCAAAATGAAGAAATCCAACAGGAGAATGAAATTAGTCAAGAAAAAGGATTATATATAGGAATTTAAATTAAACACAATATTAACATAAAAGGTTATTTATAAATATAAAAATACAAAGAAATTTGATTTGTAATTTTAGATAGGTATATTCTTTTAGACAATCTCAAATTCTATATAGTAGGATAAAAAACGTTCAAGTTCCTTGGAGACAATAGTGAAAAATAGACGTAATGATAATACTTTGAAATCAAAATTAAACGATACTGCGCCTGAAAATATTTTACTGCATGATATACGTAAACTGATAGAAGAAACTCGTACTTCTGTTGCAACTGTTGTTAATGCCGGATTAACCATACTTTATTGGAAAGTTGGTAAGCGAATAAATGATGATATTTTGCATGGCAAGCGGGCAAGCTATGGCAATAAAATTGTCTCGACAGTGTCGAGACAATTGGTTGATGAGTATGGTCGCGGCTTTTCACTCAAAAATATCCGTCATATGATGAAGTTTGCGGAGTCCTTTCCTGATGCGCAAATTGTCTCGACACTGTCGAGACAATTAAGCTGGTCTCATTTCAGAGAAATTATCTATTTAAAACAACCCCTGCAAAAAGAGTTTTACGTTGAAATGTGCCGAATTGAAGGCTGGAGCATACGGACGTTGCGTCAGAAAATCAATGATATGCTTTATGAGCGTACAGCAATATCCAAGAAACCAGATGAAGTTGTTTTGCATGAGTTAAAGAAGCTACAAGAAGAAGATAAGTTATCGCCTGAGCTGGTTTTTCGCGATCCATATTTTCTTGATTTTCTGGGACTACAAGATCGTTATCTGGAAAGAGATCTTGAAGATGCGATCCTACGGGAAATGGAGAAGTTTCTTTTGGAACTTGGCAATGGATTTGCTTTTCTTGCCCGTCAAAAGCGAATTCAAATTGACAACGACGACTACTATATTGATTTGCTGTTTTTCCACCGTGGTTTGAATCGCTTAATTGCAATTGATTTGAAACTTGGAAATTTTAAGGCAGAATATAAGGGACAAATGGAATTGTATCTCCGTTGGTTAAATAAATACGAACGTTGTCCTCAGGAGAATGAACCTCTTGGAATTATTTTATGTGCTGGCAAAAAACAAGAATTAGTGGAACTTTTAGAGCTTAATCAATCTGGCATCCATATAGCTGAATATCTCACAGAACTGCCATCTCGCAAGCTACTTGAGCAGAAATTGCATAGTGCGATTAAACAAGCAAGACTATCTTGGCAAAAACATTAACTTGATTTCGCAATAAATACTTCTTGTGTTTACTCGAATGATCTAGTATGAATGAGTTGCTTCATCAACCCTAATGTTCAAAAATCCTGCTCCGTTTTTATAACGAAGCCGGATTTTTTTATCTCCCATAATTATGTCCGTACTTCTCAAATGGTTTTCTGTTGCCTTTATCATCTACTGTCATGATAATATAGTGATAGCCCTGTTTTGCTCTATCCATGTAGCGCACATAATCCATCATCACCAATGTTTCATAATCAAATGTTTTTATAAGTTTATGTTTTTTTGTGAGATTGTTCATTAATCGTAATTCGTATTTCATTATTCACCTCTCTGGGAATTGAATATGACAGCATTCACATTCAGGATTTAAATTCAAGGCTGTTGCAAAAGCTTGAGCCTCTTCAAATGTCGCAAAAGATTTTGAATCTTTAGCATTACCTTTCATATAGAAAATTACTACATATCCCAAAAACTCAACCATTTTTTACATCCCTCACATATTTTTTAATATCTTACTAAGGACTTTTTGGAGATTAGCTAGAGCCTGTCCCATTTAGGGCGTTTTTCGCCAGAGCTTGATAAGCTAATCTGCCCCAGTTGCAAAAAGCTGATGAAATCAACAAAAATTGCGGAATTGGAACCATTTTTTACGCAGGAAACAAAAAACGTCCCGAATTGG
>DAOWBJ010000222.1 GCA_030634125.1 Victivallales bacterium | reverse complement strand
GCTGAAGCAATTGAAGCTGCTGAAGTGACTGAAACTACTGATACTGAAAGTAGTGAAACTGCTACTGAAAACAGTAGCGGAGAAAGTTCGCCGGAGGATTCTGAAAATACTGAATAATTGGAAACGATTATGCGTTTTTGCTTTAGGAATCGCAAAATAGATATGCTTGACGATCCTTGTTTAATGGGGATCGTCAATGTAACACCGGATTCATTCAGCGATGGCGGTGATTTTTTTGACAGCGATACGGCTGTCAAGCATTGCCTGAAACTTCATGAAGACGGCGCGTCAATCATTGATATTGGCGGAGAATCAACCCGTCCGAACGCACCTGAAGTTTCTGTCGAAGAAGAAATTAAACGTGTTGTTCCGGTTATTTCTGAACTGAAAAAACTGAAACCGGAAATTATAATCAGCGTTGACACCCGCAAAGCGCAAGTCGCCGCCGCGGCGGTTAAAGCCGGAGCGGATATAATAAATGATGTCAGCGGCTTGGAGTATTCGCCGGGAATAGCTGAAATTGCGGCTGAAAATAATACCGGTCTGGTTATTATGCATATGCGCGGCGAACCGGAAAATATGCAGAATCCGGAAAATCTTGTTTATAAAGATATTGTAAGTGAAGTTATTGAGTTTTTGACCAAAGCCGCGCAAAAAGCTCTTGACTATGGCGTGAAACGGGAAAATATTATTTTAGATCCCGGAATTGGTTTTTCTAAAACTGTAGAACAGAACATGCTTTTAATCAAAGGTATCAATCAGCTCCGGGAAAGCGGATATGCTGTTTTGGTTGGACATTCGCGGAAATCGTTTATCGGGAAATTGTTAAATCGTGATAATGTTAAAGATCGTTCAGCGGGAACAATCGCCGTATCGCTGTATCTGGCGTCGCGGGGAGTAGAAATACTTAGAGTACATGATATACAGGAAACCAGTGATGCTTTAAAGATGTTTAATTTTTGCGCAAATTAAGGAGTTTAATATGCCAACAGGAATTTTGCAATATATTTTGACAGCATGGGTGTATTTACAGCCGGCGCTCGAAATTTTCATATTGACCTTTATTTTTTACAAAATACTGTATTATTTGCGCGGAACACGCGGATCTAATATTCTTGCGGGAATGCTTATCGTGCTGCTTATCCTGACAGCCGGCGCTGACTTTATGAAATTTGAAGTTTTGAGCTGGGCTCTCAGCGGTTTATGGACTTTACTGGCAACGGCGATGATTGTGATTTTTCAACCCGAACTTCGACGCGCTTTCGCTCAGCTCGGCAGTATATCGTTCCGACAGCAGGATCGTAAAAAAGAAGTTATCACCGAAATTACTACAGCCGTTCTGAACATGGCAAACCGCAAAATCGGCGCCTTGATGGTTATTGAACGTAAAATCGGAATGCGTTCAATAGTTGAAGACGCGGTAAAATTGGATGTAAAAGTTAACGCAATGATTCTTGAATCCATTTTTTATCCGAATTCTCCTCTGCATGATGGTGCGATAATTATTAAAAATGACCGGATTATCGCGGCACATGCTATTTTGCCGCTTTCCCGCGATGAAAACTTTACTAAATCTCTAGGCACCCGTCACCGGGCAGCGGTCGGCATAACAGAAGAAACCGATGCGGTGGTGGTGGTTGTCTCCGAAGAAAACGGCAATATTAGTGTTGCCTGCCGCGGCAATATTCGATATGATGTCAAGGTCGATAAACTTTTACGTTATTTAAGTGCTCTGCTGATGGCACCGGATGATAATTCATTTTTGAATATATTTGGTTCTATGGAAGATAACAGCCAGGAAGGATTTTCTCAAGGAGATGAACAATGAATCAAAATGTCAAAGAACCAGCTGGATTTGCCTGGATTCCGGAATTTTTCAAACATGATCTTCTGCGCAAAGTAATTGCTCTGTTTTTTGCCGGATTATTCTACTTCACAGTTACCAGTCGTTTGGGGGTGGAAGAACAAGTAGCTAATGTTCCGGTAGATATAGACTTGCCGACAACATTAGTCAATATTGGTCAGCTTAGCCCCAAAGTATCACTAATAATAAAAGGCAGCAAGGGGATTCTAAAACAAATAAACCGTGCGTCTTTCAAAATACACGCCTCGGTAAAGCTGTCCGATTATATTCCCGGCGAAGTCTACACTTTACGTCTGAGAGATGACAATATTTCCACACCGCTGGGTGTAAAAATTGTACGTATTGAACCACGCGACTTATTGCTTAATCTGGATCGTAAAGTTTCCAAAAAAGTCAAAATTATCGCGACTTTCGCTAATAAAAATGCTTTGCCGCAGGGATACGCTGTTGACCGGGTTAGTTTTCAGCCTTCTGAAGTACTGGTTGCCGGACCGGAAAGTATTTTAGAGAAAATATACAGCATCAAAAGTGCTCCTATACCTTTAAGTTCTAGTTTGATAGACAGTTTTGACTATGAAACGAAAATTTTAAAGGAATCATCTATTTCAATTTCTCCAGGTAAAGTCAAAGCCCGGGTTGAAATAATTCGCCAAAGCAAAACCATTACTGTCAAAAATATCGCAATCAAAATCCTGGAAGCCCCGAATAAAGCAGGTAAATTCAAAGTGGAATTATTATCTTCGCCGCATGTCGCGGTAACACTCAACGGGCTGAAAAGCACTATTGATCTGTTGAAAAATAATTCGGTCAAACCGTATATTGATATATCTTCTCTGGATACAGCCGGAACTTTTTCTGTAAATGTCGCGTGTTGGATAAACTCTAAAGATAAAATCATAATAAAAAATATCTACCCCGACAAAGTGCAGGTAAAAATAACCCATGCCAAATGAAAAACTGTTGGATTTTCCCTTTTTTTCAGTTTCATAGTAGAATTTGAGAGAAAAATGGCTATTGTTAAGTAATGATGATATAGGAATCAAAAAAGAAAAGGTGTAAATGAAAAAAGTTTTTATTACCGGACGCGGGTTAATCACCCCATTGGGGCATGGCAAAACTATCAATGAAAAAGCATTACGGAAAGGAAAATCAGGAGTGGTTTTTATCCCTGAATGGTTCGAAAATGGTTTAGTGAGTTGTGTTGCGGGTGCTGTCGATGTGGAAGCGGAAAGTCAATATTTGGATCGTAAACGAAAACGCTTTATGACTAAAAACTCAATTATGGCGGTACTGGCTGTCGAAGAAGCTCTTGCGGAAGCAAAATTGACGCCTGAAGATATAGCAACTAAGCGTATTGGCGTAATTACCGGCGTTGCGGGGAGCAGCTATGCCGAAGCCTATAGTTCCACTCAACTTTTTTTAAAAACAAATTCATTACGAAAGATCAACCCTTGTACCGTTCCGCGTATAATGCCGTCTTCAGCAGTTGCCAACTTATCTTTGGTTTTCGGTTTTACCGGAGAATCATACGATATAAGCTCTGCCTGCGCCAGCAGCGCGCATGCCACAATGCTGGGCTCAAGAATGATTCAGTCAGGTCTGTATGATATTGTCATTTGCGGAGGAGCCGAACAGTGCGACTGGATTCAGGCTCTCGGCTTCACAGCTATTCGCGCCTTGTCTAAAAATTATAATGATTGTCCTGAAAAAGCCAGTCGTCCATTTGGCGCGGATCGTGATGGTTTCGTCATGGCTGAAGGTGCTGGTTTTATGGTTTTGGAATCAGAAGAAAGCATGAAAGAACGTAATGTTGAAGCAATTTCTCAAATTTCCGGAAGCTACGGCAACAGTAACGCTACCGATATGGTGGTGCCGGACAAAGCGACAAGTGTCGCGGTTATGCGCGGTGCTTTAGCTTCAGCAAATCTTGTTCCCGAAGATATTGATTATATCAATACCCACGGCACCGCTACACCAATCGGCGACCCTGTTGAAATGCGGGCGATAAAAGAAGTATTCGGCGAGAGGGCCAAAGAGGTCCCGGTGAGTTCCGTTAAGTCCATGCTGGGGCATCCCATCGCCGCGGCGGGCGCTATAGAGGGTATACTCGCCCTCATGGGCATCAACCGCTCGGTCATGCT
>DAOWBJ010000040.1 GCA_030634125.1 Victivallales bacterium | reverse complement strand
TCGGTAAAAACTGTTCCGATAGTTGCCAGCGGAACTTTTTTCCCGGCGTCGCAGTTTGGCGCGCCGCAGACGACCTGCAGTTCTTTTTCGCCATCGAAAACGCGGCAGACTGATAATTTATCGGCGTTCGGGTGTTGATTGCGCTCGATAATTTCGCCGACTACTATTCCGGCAGGGACGGTTTGAGCAGTTTCAACAGCTTCAACCTCGATGCCTGCCATAGTCATTTTTTCCGCCAGTTCGGCGACGCTGCACGATATGTCAACGTATTCCAGCAACCAGTTATATGATACTTTCATAATTCTATTTACCTTTTAAAATTGTTCCAGAAATCTTGTGTCGTTCTCATACAACCAACGAATGTCACTGATTCTGTGACGGAGCATTGCCAGACGTTCGATGCCCATTCCAAAAGCGAATCCGCTCCATATTTCAGGATCGTAACCGACAGTTTCAAGTACATTTGAATCAACCATACCGGCACCGGCAATTTCCAGCCAGCCGGAGTTTTTACAGACACTGCAGCCTTTTCCTTCGCAGATTATGCAGGAAAAATCATATTCCACGCTCGGTTCTGTGAACGGAAAAAAATGAGGACGTAATCTGATTTTGACCTTTGGTCCGAACATTTCGTGGGCAAAGGAGAGTAAAATACTCTTTAAATCAGCCATTGAAACATCTTTATCTATATAAAGACCTTCGATTTGATGAAAATTCATGCTGTGTGTCGCGTCGGGTGTATCGCGGCGGTAGCAGCGCCCCGGAGCGACTATTCTTACCGGCGGCTCCTGGCTTTTCATGACGCGGATTTGTACCGGTGAAGTTTGTGAACGCAAAAGTCTGCCGTCACCAAAATAAAAAGTATCAGCCGCATCGCGGGAAGGGTGATCACGCGGAGTATTCAAAGCATCGAAGTTGTTATAAACTGTTTCCATATCAGGACCGGCGGCAACGATAAAACCCATTCTGCGGAATACAGCCACGCAGTCGTCAATCATAATTGTTACAGGGTGTTTGCGGCCTGCCTTCCATTTGCAGCCGGGTAAAGTCAAATCAATATCACAAGCATTTTCATCTGTCGAACCGCCGCAAAGGCGTTCCTGGGCGGCATCTAGTAAAGCATGGAATTTTTGTTTCGCGACGTTAAAGGCTTGACCGGTTTCGCGGCGTTGTTCCGGCGGAACATCTTTCATTTCCTTGCTTAAAGCGGGAAACATGCCATTTCTACCGAAAATGTCAATTCTGACTTGTTCGATATCCGCTTCTTTTATGTCGGCGGCTAAGCGCTGTTCGACATCAATGATCGCTTTGTCTATTTTTTCAATGATTGGATTTGACATAATTCTGCACTTTTTTTTATTAAAAAAAAGGAAGCTCGAAAGGAGTATGGCTCCGTTCAAGCTTCCGTAATAAGCAATTATTTACGCTGTAAATTTATTTAGCCTGAGCTGCCTTTTCAACAAGAGCTTTGAACTCTTTGGGCTCATGAACGGCTATATCAGCGAGAACTTTACGGTTCAGCTCGATACCGGCCAACTTGAGACCGTTTATAAACGTACTGTAATTTGTACCGTTGGCACGGCAGGCAGCGTTAATTCTGACTGTCCAGAGACGACGGTATAAACGTTTTTTCTGTTTGCGTCCCACAAAAGCATGACTCATAGCCTTGTCGACTGCGTCATACGCGGTACGTATTTGTTTGCTGCGTGCTCCTTTGAAGCCTTTAGCCTGTTCCAGGACTCTTTTGCGTCTCTTACGAGAAGTTACTGCAGATGTTACTCTAGCCATTAGATTACCTCCCTATTCAGAGACCATAAGGCAATGCTGCCTTGATCCGGTTTTTTTCTGCACTTGATATAGCGGCATCTTGTTTAAGATTGCGTTTACGTTTGGAGCTTTTTTTCGTCAGAATATGACGACTCCCGGCTTTGTAGTGGCGATATTTGCCAGTACCGGTTTTTTTGAGCCGCTTGGCGGCACATTTTCTTGTTTTCATCTTGGGCATCGTTCATTTCCTTATTTTAATAATAATGATTGTTAACTCTAAGACAGCCGATGCCAGCGGGTCTTAGTGTTTCCCGGTCTTATCGGGAGCGAATGGGACAGTAATATTTCTGCCCTGAAACTTCGGAGTAATTTCAGATTTACCATATCCTTTCAGATCTTCTGTAATTCTTGTCATTAACTCAAAAGCCATATTTTTATGAGCCATTTCACGGCCCCTTAGCGTTAAAGTTATTTTAACTTTATTGCCTTTATCAAGAAAAACGCGTGCGTGATTGACTTTGTAATCATAATCATGTTTATCAACATTGACATGAAACTTAACCTCTTTGACTTTTTGAGTCAAACTACGCTTACGTTGAGTCTTTAAATTTTTCTTTTGTTCAAATTGCAATTTGCCGTAATCCATGATCCGGCATACAGGCGGATCAGACCGTTCGGCAACCAGAACTAAATCCAGGCCGGCAGTTTGCGCCTGCAGTTTTGCGTCAGAATAGCTAATCAGCCCCATCTGTTCCCCGTCTTCTCCGACCAAGCGTACTTTTGTAAATTTTATAGTACGGTCTCCCGGTTTCAGCAACTTCGCGATGTTAAATCCCTCCAGATTGTTATCGTTAATTCAGTAATTATTCGTTATTTTTATATTCAGAAAAACATAATATACAACTAGTTGAGCTTATTATCAATTTCAAATTGCATTTTTTCTGCAACTTCTTTTATTGTGAGTTCCCCGAGTTGTCCGTCTTTACGGTTTCTGACGGATACTAATCCATTCTCAACTTCTTGATCACCAATGATTAACATATATTGAACACGTTCATTTCTGGCGTCTTTGATTTTAGCTCCCATACTGGTCGAACGGTCATCAACTTCAACGCGTAAGCCATTGGAACGCAGTTCAAGGCGTATTTTTTCGGCCATTTCGTGTTGACGGTCAGTAATAGGTATGATTTTTGCCTGAACCGGAGCCAGCCATAATGGAAATGCCCCGGCGTAGTGTTCGATCAGGATTCCGAAGAATCGTTCAAGCGAGCCGAATAAAGCGCGATGCACCATAAACGGTTGATGTTTTTGTCCATCATCGCCGATATAAGTCATATCAAAGCGTTCCGGCAGGTTGAAGTCAAACTGAATAGTAGTAGTTTGCCATTCCCGACCAATAGCGTCTTTTATTTTCAGGTCAATTTTAGGTCCGTAGAAAGCTCCGCCGCCTTCGTCGATTTCGCATTCAAGCCCGGCATTTTTGACGGCTTTTTCAAGGGATTTTAAAGCCAGTTCCCAGCGTGCCGGGTCGCCGACAGCCTTTTCTGGACGTGTCGCGAGATAAGGTTTGATGTCAGTAAAACCGAATGCCTTCCAGATTTCCAGACTAAAACGCAAAACTTCAGTGATTTCATCTTCGATCTGTTCAGGTGTACAAATTATGTGCGCGTCATCCTGGGTGAAGCCGCGGACTCGCAGCAGGCCGTGCAGAACGCCGCTCTTTTCGTGGCGGTAAACAGTGCCGAGTTCCGCCCAGCGTAAAGGCAGTTCCCGGTATGAACGCAGTTTTGATTTATAAATTTCAATATGAAACGGGCAGTTCATCGGCTTTGCGTAATATTCGGAATCGTCAATGACCATTGGCGCATACATGCCTTCCGCGTAAAAATCCAGATGTCCGCTGGTTTCCCATAGTTCACTGCGCCCAATGTGCGGAGTATATAATTGTTCGTAACCGTTTTTGTAATGTTCGCCGCGCCAGAAGTCTTCGAAAGTCTGACGAATGAACGCGCCTTTGGGGTGCCACAATACCAAACCGGGACCAACGCTGTCTGAAAAACTGAACAAATCAAGTTCTTTGCCGAGTTTACGGTGATCGCGTTTTTTAGCTTCTTCGAGCAGCTGAAAATGAGCGGATAATTCTTCTTTGCCGGCCAAAGTTGTACCATATATACGCTGTAACATAGGATTATTTTCATCACCCTTGAAATATGAACCGGCTATTGATGTCAGTTTTACCGCGCCGATTTGACCGCTGTTATCAACGTGCGGACCGCGGCAGAGGTCAATGAAATCGCCGCATTGATAAAAAGTAATAGTATCGCCTTCTGGAATGTCCGCGAGACGATGCAGTTTGTATTCTTGTTTGTCGGTGTAGAGCATTAGCTTGGCGGCTTCACGAGTCATTTCAGTTTTTTCGAATGTCAGTTTTTTGCCGCGAAGTTTCTTCATCACCTTTTCAATTTTTTTCAAATCTTCAGGAACGAGGCGGTGCTCCATGTCGAAATCATAGTAAAATCCGTCCTCAGTCGAAGGTCCGATATCAAATTTGGCATCGGGAAATAACTGTTTTACCGCCGCCGCCATTACATGGGCGGCACTATGACGTAGTGTTTCAAGAGGAAACTTATCCATAATAATTATCCTGTTTATTAATATAAAAATTGAACATCGAACATCGAACGTCCAACGTTCAACATCGAATAAATTAATAATTAATCAATTTTTAATATTTTTTCTCATTTTTATTCATCTTTTCCATTCGATGTTCGACGTTCGATGTTCGATGTTCAATCTTTAAAAAAGTTCTAATTGTTCCGGCGGTGGATTTATAATATCCCGCACCGGGGCAAATGAACGGCGATGTATCTTGCAAATACCATGTTCCTGCATGGCGGCAAGGTGTTTCGCTGTTCCATAGCCTTTATGTTCTTCAAAGCCGTATCCCGGATAAATTTCCGCGTAACGGCACATTAAATCGTCGCGGTAAACCTTTGCCAGGATACTCGCGGCCGCGATACTCGCGGACTTGCTGTCGCCCTTGACGACCGATAAACTTGCGAAGGGCAAGCCCGGCACGGGACGACCGTCTACTAATAAAAAATCAACCCGGCCGAGTTGTTCGACCGCTAAACGCATTGCTAAATGCGTCGCCTGTAAAATATTTATTTCATCAATCTTTACTTCATCAACTTCAGCTATAGCATACTGAATTCCTTCCACCTGTATGATGGCATCATTCAATTCACGGCGCTGTTTTTCATTCAGCTTTTTTGAATCATCAACCGCCGGTATTTTCGCGTCTTTCGGGAATACTACTGCCGCCGCGACTACCGGACCCGCAAGCGGGCCGCGTCCGACTTCGTCAATTCCAGCTACAAAAGAAAACTCCTCATCCCATTTTGTTTTTTCCAGGGTGAGGAGTTTGCTGTCTGCAAGTAAAAATTGCATATCAATGATTCGCTTTTATTTAACGCGACGTTCTTTGACCTTAGCAGCTTTGCCAATTTTATCCCGGAGATAAAACAATTTCGCACGGCGTACTTTACCGTGGCGCACTACTTCAATAGAAGCTACGCGGGGGCTGTGAATTGGGAAAGTACGCTCAACACCCATGCCTGAAATAACGCGGCGAATGGTGAAAGCTTCCTGCACTCCACTGCCTTTACGGGCGATAACTACGCCGGTGAAAGCCTGAATACGTTCAGTTGTACCTTCAATAATTTTTACGCTGACTTTGACAGTGTCGCCTACCGCGAAATCAGTTACTTCTGATTTACACTGTTCCTTATTGATTGTGTCCATGATGTTCATTTTATATAGTCTCCATTTATTTAAAAATTTTTATTTTTTGTCCCACAAATCCGGTCTGCGGTCACGAGTTCTTGTTTCTGCTTGTTCCTTACGCCATCGGGCTATTTTTCCATGATTGCCGGAAAGTAAAATTTCAGGTACTTTCATGTCCCTGAATTCCGGTGGTCTGGTGTACTGGGGATATTCCAGCAAACCTTTCGAAAAAGATTCATCTTCGCTGGAAGCATCACAACCGAGCACGCCGGGCAAAAGCCTTACAATGGCATCAGTCATAACCATGGCGGCTAAATTGCCGCTGGTTAAAATATAATCTCCTATTGAGATTTCTCTATCAATCAACGTCGCGCGAACTCGTTCATCCACACCCTCATAATGTCCGCAGACGAAAATCAAATGCTCATAAGTCTTCAACTCACTTGCTGTCTGCTGATCAAAACTTTGTCCCTGCGGTGAAGTCAGAATTACTAATGACTTCTCCGTTTTTAAATCTTCAATTGCTTCAAAAAGCGGTTCAGCTTTGAGCAGCATTCCCGGTCCACCGCCGTACGGTTTGTCATCCACGGTTCCACGTTCATCATGTGTGTAATCCCGCAAATTAACCGTATTTATCTTAACCAGACCGCTTTTTACAGCTCGTCCGATGATACTTTCAGCTAATGGTCCGAAAAAAATATCCGGAAACAAAGTTATAATATCAATTTGCAATCTTAATCAACAACTTCAACTGTAACGCGCTTTTTTAAACGACCGGCGGCACCGCTGACTAATGAGCGGATTGCCATGATTGTTTTTCCGCGTTTACCGATAATTTTACCGATATCTTCTTTCTTACAGTCGATTTTTATAATGTTTGATTCTTTACCTATCTCGGAAATTACTCTTACCGCGTCCGGTTCATCTACAAGTGAACGGACGATATAATCAACAAAGTTTTCGAGATCCTTCATTCCGCCTTCGGCGGGCAAACTGCTTTTAGAGGTAGTGGAACCGCCTCCTGAAAACAGATTCAGAAATGACTTTAACATATTATTAAGTCCTTAAAATTAAATTAAATCAGTAGCCTGCCGTTGTTTATTTAGCCGCTTCTTCAGCTTTCGCTTTTTCAGCCACCGGAGCTTCTTCAACTACAGGAGCTTCTTTTGCTGCTTTTTTAGCTTCTGCCTTGGCGGCTTCTGCAGCTTCTAATTTAGCTACTGCTTTTTTTGATGGTTTCCCGGGTTTAACTTTATCAGAAAGTTTAACACCGTCTTTCGCGCGTTTAACAATTGCTTTAACTGTATCACTGGGTTGAGCTCCAACAGAGAGCCAGTACTCAGCTCTTTCAAGATTACATTTTTCATCTTTATGACGCGGGTCATAAAATCCCAATTCTTCGATAGCCCTTCCGTTTCTCGCTGATTTTCTATCCATCGCTACGATACGAAAGCAACTGTTGTTTTTGGCGCCGGTTCTTTTAAGCCTTAGTACAACTGCCATAGTTTTAAATACCTCTTTTTTGAGCTTTGCTTTTTGCAAATTTCATTATTATTTATTTTACATTTGAGCCAAAACAACCTCAGGGGCAGCCGTTATTTTCAATATCCCTGATAACTGATTTATCTCAATTCTAATTCTTTAAACAACCTCATCGCACTACTATTACCAGTACAATAAAGCATTTAATATAACTTGACTTTCAAAGCCTGCAAGTTTTTAGGGGAAAAAATCTGTTTTTTTTTGACCTGACATATGAAAAAATAAGCAAAATAAGCTTACATCAGGGTTAGACATAGGGAAAGGGGCGTTTATATTGTAAATACAATGAAAGATAAAATACGAATAATCATTACAGATTCGGGGCTGGGCGGTTTGGGCTTTAGTGCCGGGCTGGCGGAACGCTTGAAAGCTGAAGCTTGTTTTCAGGAAGTTGAGCTGATATTTTTTAATTGCTGTCCTTCGGCGGAGCAGGGCTATCAGGCTCTGGAAACAAATGAACAACGCAGCAAAAATTTTTCATGCGCCTTGTTTGCTATAAGCGAAAAATTTTCTCCTGATCTAATTATAATTGCCTGCAACAGTCTATCTGCTATATATAAGGATACCCAATTCGCGGAAAACGCGCTAATCCCGGTAATCGGCATTATCGAGTCGGGGACACAATGTGTCAGCGAATTATTCAGCGAGGACACAGAGCTCAATATGTTAATGTTCGCTACTCCGGCTACGGTCAGCACCGGAATTCACAAACAAATTCTCATTGACGCCGGATTTTCTCCAGAACGCCTGTTTTATCAGGAATGCAGCGGTCTGCCCCGGGCAATAGCTTATGGAGACAAAACGAAAATAGATGACAGTATCAATGATTTTATGGATAGTGCGGTGAGTCAACTTGCAGGAAAAAGTTTTGCTGTTTCATTATTTTGCACGCATTTTGGCTATGCGCGGGAAGTTTTTGGGCGTGCCGCGCGCCAATACTCTAATTTCAGCGGTCAAATCCTTGATCCTAATTCCGCATTGCTTGATTTAGTTTTGAGTAAACATGAGTCAGGGCGTTTTGATTCCACCGATTTGAGCATAAAAGTTGTAAGTCAAATTAAGCAATCTGATCAAATGAAAAACACCATCATTCCTTTTATACAAGATATTTCACCTGCAACAGTCAAGGCGTTACATGATGATATTCATCTTCCTGAACTTTTTTCTACACAAATGCCTTGACAAATATCTTTCTCATGTTATGTTTATCTTTAGTAAACTTTATTGTAAACAAAATAAAAGAGTTTTAATATTTAAGGGTTAAGTTTCAGGAAAAAGCTTTTACAGATAACAGATAACTGATAACTGATAACTGATAACTGATAACTGATAACTGATAACTGATAACTGAAAAAGAGGTTTTTTAAGATGTCTAAAGATAATTATTGGGTGCCGTTTGAAAAGATGGAAGCTTTTATGCGTGATGTTTTTATTGGTATCGGCGTGCCGGAAGAAGATGCCGCGGTTTGCGCGGATGTTTTGATTTCGGCTGATAAACGCGGTATTGATTCGCATGGAATCGGACGGCTGAAACCTATTTATTATGACCGCATCAAGCTGGGTATCCAGAACGCGGTAACGGATTTTGAGATTGTCCGCGAAGGTCCCACTACCGCCGTAATTGATGGACACGACGGCATGGGGCATGTTATTTCTAAACGCGCCATGCAGATGGCTATTGATAAAGCTAAAAAATACGGAATGGGCATGGTTGCTGTGCGTAATTCCACTCATTACGGTATTGCCGGTTATTATCCTTTGATGGCAATCGAAAACGATATGATCGGTATTACCGGAACGAACGCCCGGCCTTCGATCGCGCCGACTTTCGGGGTTGAAAATATGCTCGGGACAAATCCTTTGACTTTCGGAATGCCTTCAGATGAAGAATTTCCATTTTTCCTCGACTGCGCGACGAGCGTCTCGCAGCGCGGCAAGCTTGAAGTCTATGACCGCGCGGGTAAAGATTTGCCTCCCGGCTGGGTAATCGGGAGTGATGGAAAGACCCGCACCGACACACATCAGATTCTTGAAGATTTGGTAAAAGGCACAGCGGCATTGACTCCGCTGGGCGGAATCGGTGAAGATGGTGCCGGTTTTAAAGGTTACGGCTACGCGACAGTAGTCGAGATTTTGTCAGCGGCGTTACAGCAGGGGGCTTTTATGAAAGGCTTGCTCGGTTATAACGCGGACGGAGAAAGATGCCCGTATCGACTGGGACATTTCTTCATTGCTGTAGACATTGAAGCCTT
>DAOWBJ010000138.1 GCA_030634125.1 Victivallales bacterium | reverse complement strand
TCGGCAATAAATGCTTTAAAAGCAATTATATTGACAACATGCCAATAAGTTCCCGTTCTCTTGCCAAGGTCAAATTAAAATGCTTTTGCTTGAGCTACGCAATCAGTCTGGGAATATTTCTATTGTGGATACTGTATAAACTCCTTATTGATGGAAGATTACTGCAAGCCATTAATGCCAGCAACCAAATAATACTACATTCACCGGGAGTAATAATCTGGATATTTGCCGCTTTTATAATATGGGCATTTATATTGGCTTTTATAGTCGTGTCAGCAGTAAGCAAAAATCGTATATTTACTTCTTTGCTAACTCTGACAGTACTTGGATACTTTTTGTTTCCACAGCAATTTTATCAATGCTTAAATACAAGCACTCCCTTTTATGTAATATTCTTTTGCGCTCTTAGTGTTCTTATTAGCGACAAATTATTCATGGAGTGGAGAAATATAAAAAACTCTGCTATCGGATTTACAGCTTTAATAATTATCAGCATATTGGCGGTACTGTATACGCTTATCGCATGTAAATATAGTTACCTGCTATTCATGCCATTAGCACTGCTATTCACATATCCGTTGACGGCATTCACCAGTGACATACAAATGAAGCGCCATGAGATTGACAGTAAAAAGCTGATATTGTCATGGCCGCTTATACTGACTGTGGTACTCATATTTTTCGGTTTTTTCATGTACACACATTTACTAAACTGGAATCAAAAAATAGAATTTAATAAAGTAGCAAAACAATGCGCGGCGGTTACCCCGGAAACCCCGATTTTAATTCCTCGCGTAACACAAAAAAGAGAGGAATATATTAGGCAAAATATGCCATACCGCGAAAAGTTGCTTCCAGAATTTAGCAAATTCATGAAAAAAGAGTACTCAAAACATAAAAGGAATAATGGCGGAGTTTCCGGTTTTATTCGTAAAACAATCAACCGGATGCTTCAAAAGAGAGAATACAAACAAGCTCTGGAACTAACCTTATTCAACATAAAAACGGGAATAAAATACAACTATCATCAATCACAATACCTGTATCATCAAATATATAGAATCCCTGCAGATAAAAAGAATCTCTTACCAAAGCTTCAGGAGATCAAGCAATTGTTGCGTGAATTTCTTAACAAAAAGCTTTATACTAACGTACAAACTTTGAACAGACGGGTTATCTCGCTCGCCAAAAACAATATCCAGTACGGTTGTTTTACATTCAACAAAGGAATAGTGCATTACTCGCATCGCTATTTGAACAACGCCGCAATTTTCCCTGATTTCGATCAGCAGTTCCTGTCTCCTTTATGCTTGAATGACAGTATAAACTTTGCCCAAACTCTGCTTGAAGCAGTTAAATGCATGAATTATTGCCGAACAGGAAAAAATAAACCAGACTTGACTAAAAAAGTCAATACTGCTTTTATTAACGCATACACAACATATTCTAACATCAACACAACCAGGAATTCACTCATCGCAATCGCCGCAACCCAGTACCGGATAAACAACGGTAAACTGCCGACCTCACTCCAGCAACTTGTTCCTGATTATTTAAAGCAAAATGAGCTATACGTCATTAACTCCTACTGTTGGTACAGTCGTTACATGCAACCAAACAATTTAAAGCCTATACTAATGCTAATGAACATGAAAAAGATCAAAGCCTATACTATGTATGTTCGTTAGAATCAACAGTAAAATAATTCAGAGGCCTTTTACTTAACGAGTAATTTATGTAATTGGTCTACTGTATCGTTAAATAAATCCAGGGCAACGTGAACAGGTTCCGGCGTTGATAGATCGACTCCGGCATCCTTCATTATGTCCAGAACTTCTTTAGAATCCCCGGCTTTCAGAAAACCGAAATAATCTTTTATCTTTTTGGCATCTCCACTCAGGATATTGCGTGACAACTCTACCGCCGCAGAAATACCGGTGGCGTATTTGTAAACATAAAAATTATAGTAAAAATGAGGAATCCTCGCCCATTCCATTTCAATACGCTGGTTGGGCTTGACGCTTTTGCCGTAATATTCCGCATTGAGATCGAAATACTTTTTGCTGAGCATGTCGGCATTCAAAGGAATTGATTTTTCGGACTGCTGGTGCATCCACAATTCAAATTCTGCAAACTGCGTTTGACGGTAAATTGTACCGCGCAACTGATCGAGCAAATGACATAACAAATATGCTTTTACATTGTCGTCTTCGGTGCTTTTCATCAAGTGGTCGTGGAGTAATAATTCATTGGTGGTCGAGGCGACTTCCGCGACAAATATTTGGTAGTCAGCATAATGATATTCCTGCTCTTTATGCGAATAAAATGAATGCATCGAATGACCTAGTTCATGCGCCAGCGTGAAAACATCATTGAGTGTACCGTGAAAGTTTAACAGCAAATAAGGATAGGAATCATAGCAGCCGCCGGAATACGCCCCGGAACGTTTTCCCCGGTTTTCACATACATCCACCCAGCGTTGTTCAAATGCTTTATTCAAATTTTCGCAATACTCTTCACCCAGCGGCTTGAAAGCCTCCTGAACCATTTCCTTTGCTTTATCCCAAGTTATTTCGAGCTTGCATTCGGGAACCAGGGGGTTGAAAACGTCATACATATCAATTTGTTCCAAGCCTAACACATCACATCTAAGCTGCATATATTTGTGCAGCGCGGGCAATTTATCATGCACAGCCTGAATCAGCTCCATATAGACTTCTTCGGGGACATTATCAGAGAATAAAGACGCGTTTAAAGCGGAAGGATAATTGCGCAGTTTAGCGGATAAAACGTGTTTCTTTATTGCACCGTCAAGGGTTGTCGCGAAAGTGTTGCGCAATTTTGTATAGCTGGTATACATTGCGCGAAACGCTTTTTTTCGTACCCTGCGTTTGGGGGATTCGAGAAATTTAATGTAATTACCGTGCGTAAGTTCAACTCTTTTGCCGTCTTCATTGGTCACTTCGGGAAAGCGCAGGTCGGCGTTATTTAAAACGCTGAAAGTTTTTGAAGCGGTTCCCATCACATCGGAGGACATGCCAAGAATGCGTTCTTCTTTTTCCGACAAAGTATGGGGGCGCGAACGCAATAATTCTTCAAGGCTGCGTTTATAAAAGCTCAATTCAGGAGCCGCGAGTAATTCATCCATTTTTTTGTTTGGTATAGCCATTATTTCAGGATCAAACCAGGCGGTTTTGCCGGATATTTCAGCGAATAAACTTTCAGCACGGTCGACGCGGGATCTGTTGGCGGAATCGCGGGTGTCTTCGTCAGAACGCAAATGCGCGTATACATAAACTTTTTCCGCCAGTCTTTCCATGGTATCGTCAGACTCAATAGCGTCACGCAAAGCGGCGGCGGAATCAGCGAGTCTACCTTTGAAAGCTGCAAATTTATCAACCAGGGCAGGGATAGCGGCGAAATCTTTTTCCCAATCCTCCGGAGCAGCATATATTGCTTCAATATCCCAGGTCATTTCTTCCGGGACTTCTTTTCTGTTCAGAACTTTATGTGAGTCCATGTTTTAATCCTTATATGTTTTATTTCACTTTTTGACAGAATAATTTTTGACAGAATAATTATTTTTTCTTTTTTTGCCTCAATTTTTTTCTTGTAAAAATCATTCAGTCCTAAATCATTCTGTTAAACTTCTTTTTTGTTTTTTCTATGGGATGACTGTGATTTTATTTAAAAAAGTTCAAGCTGGGAATTTTCTATTTTGGGTTCATCTTCATATCCGGTATCAATTGGCAACCCGGAACCGCAAGTTGCTTCCACCGCCAGTTCATCGCAACGATTATTTTCTTCATTTGAGGCATGTCCTTTGACCCAGATAAATTTTATTTGATGAATTTCGCATAAATTAAGCATTTTTTTCCACAAATCAGGATTTTTAGCTTCTTCACTTTTAGTACGCATCCAATTATTAGCTTTCCAGCGTTTTGCCCAGCCTTTTTCAATGGCATTAACTAAATATTTCGAGTCCGAATATAATTCAACCCGACAGGGGTATTTCAGAGTTTCCAAACCTTTCACCGCGGCAATAATTTCCATACGGTTATTAGTAGTCTTGCGGAATCCGCCGGACAATTCCCGGCGGTTTTTATTATATCGCAAAACACAGCCATATCCGCCCGGACCGGGATTCCCGCTGCAGGCCCCGTCAGTATAAATAATAATTTCTTTCAATCCACACACACTTTTTTTAAGTATTCAGAATTTTCGCAATCCGCAATTTGCAGTTCGCAACCCGTATCTAAAATATATCATAAACAAGCAGGGTATCAAGTCCAATGCAGCAACTCCGAACGAAAAATAGTTCTCATATTTTCCGCTGAAAATACCGCGTTGTTTTCCGTTAAATGCAATATACACTTGAATAGAGCTTTTTGCGTGCTATAGTTTAACTTATTGATAATTATAGGGTTAAATATAGATACGTTTCTAAAGAGGTCAGGCATAAATTCTTGAACGGCTGAGACAGCCGTTACATATAAAATGTAAATAAACAATAAATGATGTAGTCACCCCTGTCTCAGGGGTGGGGAACGCTTGTATTGCTGAGACAACAGTGACATCGCGAACATGAAAATGTTAGTAGAAAACTTAATCAATGGAACAGTTGTTAAAACCAACATTTCAACACCGGACAAAGAGCAACAACAAATATTGAAAAGTTTTTATTTGTACTGGCTCATTGTGCGCCGCGCGTCTTTGGTGTCCTGACGCTCGCGCAGAGTGTCTCGTTTGTCACCTTTGGTTTTTCCTTTGCAAAGTCCGAGTTCAACTTTGATAAGACCTTTGTTGAGATAGAATTTCAAAGGTACTAGAGTTAAACCTTTTTCGCGAATTTGCTGGTTAAGCTTGAGGATTTCGCGTTTGTGCAGCAATAAAGGGCGCTTGCGTTTGGGGTCATGATTGAATTGATTGCCTTGCTCGTAAGTGGCAATATGCACATTAAGTAATTCAGCATTACCTTCCAGGATTCTAACATAAGAATCCTGCATGGTGATATTGCGGGCGCGACAACTCTTAACCTCAGTGCCGGTTAAACTTATTCCGGCTTCATGCCTTGCCAAAACGGTGAAGTCATGGAAAGCTTTTTTATTAGTAGCCAGAACATTACTGTTGTCAGTTTTTTTCTTTTTTTTGCCCATTTATTATTATTACTTATCTCCCAGGAAAGGCTTTGCTTTATTCACAAATGCAGTTTTCAAAGGATTATTTTTAGAATCATCCAAAGACTCGTCGAATTTCTCCAGAAAGCTTTTTTGCTCTTTAGATATGTGGCTGGGAACTTCGACGAAAATCTTGACATGCATACTGCCTCTCGCGCCACCGCGTAAAGCCGGGACTCCCTTGCCTTTGATGCGCAATATCGTCGCGCTTTGCGTGCCGGCGGGGATTTTCATTTTGGTTTTGCCGCTTATGGTCGGTACTTCCACGACACCGCCGAGAACCGCGACAGAATAAGGTATCGGCATTTCACAAATAATATCATTTCCTTCACGATGGAAAATATTATGTTTGCGGACATGGATAAATACATAC
>DAOWBJ010000100.1 GCA_030634125.1 Victivallales bacterium | reverse complement strand
GATGGCAAAAGCATTGTCCGCGCGCCGCTGGATTCAGCGGATACCCGCTCGACGCTTAATGCCGCGAAACTGCTTGGCGCGAAAGTTGATGAATGCATTGACAGATGGGAAATTATTGGAACCGGCGGTAAAATTACTGATCCTCAACAAGTAATTGATATGGGTAATTCCGGTACAGGTTTGCGTATTTTGAGCGGAATTGCCGGAACTGCTGACTGCAAAATAACTTTTGTCGGCGACGCTTCATTGCGCTCACGCCCGATGGGGCAGTTGACTGACGCTTTGAGTAATCTCGGCGTAAAAGTCGAAACCCGCGACGGTAAATGCCCGGTTAGTTTTTTCGGGCCTTTGCAGGGTGGCAAAACTGAAGTCGTTGGAACAAGTTCACAGTTTTTGACTTCTTTATTGTTTGCTTGTCCTTTCGCGAAAAACGATACCGAAATTTTTCCGATTGATTTACAGGAAAAACCTTATGTCGAAATTACTCTCGGCTGGCTGAAACGCCTTGGCGTGGAATTTGAATTTTCCCTTGACATGTCGTATTTCAAAGTTCCGTGCGGACAAAAATTTAAAGCCTTTGACTGGACTATTCCGGCTGATTTTTCGACCGCCGCGTTTCCATTGGGGGCCGGGGCTGTTGCCGGTGGCGAAGTACGAATCAAAAATTTGGATTTCAATGATTTGCAGGGGGATAAAGCGGTTTTCGAGTTTATCGAACAGTTCGGCGCGAAAGTTGAACGCCTGCCCGGATATACCCGCGTTTCAGCAGGAGAACTTAATGCTGTGGAGTTGGACTTGAACGCTACTCCCGATGCTTTACCATTGCTCGCGGTGGTCGCCGCCTGTGCCAAAGGCACGACCCGTTTTGTCAATGTCGCCCAGGCGAGAATCAAGGAAACCGACCGCATTACCTGCATGACCCGTGAACTTAGAAAGATGGGCATAGATGTCCGTGAATTGCCTGATGGAATGATTATTGAAGGCGGTATGCTGCGAGGCGCTGAACTCGAGAGCTATGATGATCACCGTATCGTTATGGCTTTAACTGTCGCCGCGCTGGCGGCTGACGGTGAATCTATTATTAATGACGCGGAAAGCGCCGCGGTAACTTATCCCGATTTTATTTCAGATTTTAAAGCTTTGGGAGCCAATATTAATGAAATCCAGTAATCGTGTAACTCTTGAGGTTGACCTCGGTAAAATTAAGAGCAATTTTCAAAAAGTCCGCAAGTCTGTTGCGCCCGGTAATGTTACCGCTGTGCTCAAAGCAAACGCTTACGGTCTCGGAGTGATGGAAGTCGCGAAAGTTTGCGTGGAGGCCGGAGCGGACAGTTTCGGTGTCGCCGATGTCAATGAAGCTTTGGAGCTGAAAACAATGGGTCTGCCGGTAATGGTTTTGGGTAATATTCTGCCTGATGAAATCCCTGTTGCGGTCGAAGCTGATATTATTCTGCCGGTCAATGAATTTGCGGGTGCTCAAAGAATCAGCGCGGAAGCTGTAAAACAAAATAAATCGGTTCAGTATCAAATACTGGTTGATTCAGGTATGGGACGGCTTGGAATACTCCTCAAAAAAGCTCATCATGAAATAAAAAAAATCATTAAACTGCCGAATCTCGAATGTATTGGTATTTATTCACATTTCCCGGTCGCGGACAATGCTGAAGATGAATACACACATAAACAGATAGAAAATTTCCAGTCATTGATTAAAGACCTTGAGGCGGATGGTATTTCCTTTGAAAATATCCATACTGCCAACAGTGACGGAATAAATAATTATCCGCAAGCTTACAAAGAACCTTTTAACCGGGTTCGTCCGGGCTTGAATATTTACGGATGCAGTGATCCTGAAAAGCTTGGCTTGCAGGCGGTTGTGTCATTCAAGGCCAAGCTGGTGCTGGTGCGTGAATTACCTGCCGGGGCTTTCATCGGTTATGGCAAAACGCATTGTCTGGAAAAAGATACTTTAGTCGGGACTGTTGCCGCCGGTTATGCTGATGGTTTACCTATAGCTCTATCGAATCGCGGGCATGTTTTGATTCGAGGACATAAGTGCCCGATAATCGGGCGTGTGTCAATGGATTACACAACAGTTGACTTAAGCCGGGTTCCTGACGCGGAATGTGGCGATGAAGTTGTCTACATCGGCAGACAGGGGGATGAAACAATCCTTTTACAGAGCTGGGCGGAGATGAAAAACGCTCCTGCTCAGGATATTTTGTGTGCCATAACTCCTAGAGCGAAGTGTGTGTATATAAAAGAAGGTGAACAGAAATTTTTTACCGGAAGATGACTTGATTCTCATAGGTTAAGTCGATTGTAGACTTATGTTTGCCTTGTTTCTGCTGTAGCGCATAGCGTAATACCTGCAACATATCGTTTATATCATTTTTGGGCATTAATACTTTGTAGGCTCGCCGTTTTTTTATCATTACAAAAGTTATTTTCCTTGTATTTTCGAGTGAAATTGAACTTATTTTAAATTTTCGAAATTCGGAAGTAGTCAGTTTGAGAAGGTTTATCGCCTGGGTTAAGTTCGGTATTTTTTCGCCTGATCTAAGTTTTTTATATCTGAATCCTGTAATAACCGGCAAAGAATATTTTAATTTCATGCAGTATTTTTTGTTCATCACCACGGCATCTTCATCAACGACCCACTTGGCGCCGTATCTAAACAAATAGGCAATTGGGACGCGTTGAGTAATCACTATTTTGAGGGTGTCAGGTAAAACCCGATATACGCGGGCACTTTTTATATAAGATATTTTTTCAATTTTCCGCCTTATTTTGGCAATATCAATGTCGAAAAGATTATCGTTATATAAATTCAGTTTCAGGTATTTTATCAAAGCATTGCTGCGTCTGGATTCCATGCCGACAAGTTTTACTCTGCGCAAAATTAAGCGTTCATTTTTGGTAAATAGAACCCGGAAAACTCCCCGGCAGGCAAAAGCAATCGCGACAAGAGAAAAGCAAATTATCAAAAAGACAAGAATAACTCTTAGAAATTTTTGTTTTTCCTTTGAATTTACAGCTTTACTGTTTTTTTTGCTGTTCTTTTTTTTTGCCACTTTTTTTCCCATATATTAGATTATCTCTTCCCCAATATAACACAATTACCCGGCATTATCAATTCAAAAACTCTTTTTTCATGATTAAGTAAGCCTGTCGCGGCTTAAATTTCGTATTATGATTTTTTAATAGGGTTAGAGGTTAATAATTAGCTGGGGTATGCACTTGGCTTAAGCCTAAAATTTTCGTCTTAAATTTGTTGCTTGAATTCCTAATTGTTCGCGATATTTAGCTATCGTTCTGCGCGCCACGCTCAGCCCGTTGTCTTTTAACAGCTGCGATATTTTGTTGTCGGAAAGTGGTTTAGCTTTGTTTTCGGCGGCAATTAAATCTTTAATTTTTTCTTTGATCCCTCTGGATGAAATTTCTTCACCGTCATTTGTTTGATAACCGCCGGTGAAGAAGAATTTAAATTCATACATGCCGTTTGGAGTTTTCAGGTATTTATTAGCTATCGCACGGCTGATAGTGGTTTCATGCAGCCCTAATTTGTCGGCAACCTGCTGCATAGTCAATGGCTTAAGGTGTTCTATGCCCTGTTCCAGAAAATCATATTGAGAATCCAGAATAACCTGGGCAATCCGGCGGATAGTACTTTGGCGCTGACTTAAACTTTTGATAAGCATTCGCGCCGCCAGGAGCTTTTCTTTGATATAAGCTTTAGTTTCCGCGTTCGTGTCAGGATTCTTCAGTAGATCAAGGTATGTCTGCGATATTTTCAAGCTTGGTAAATAACTGTCATTAGAGGATATTACATATTCATCGCCTTTTTTTTCAACGGTTAGTTCCGGCAAAACATACAATTCTGATGACGGGGAAAGCGCCGAACCGGGTAACGGGCTCAACTCTTTGAGCTGAGCAATCAGGGATGTTAATTCATCAATGGAAATATGCATCGCTTTAGCCACTTGCGGCAGGTGATTGCGTCCGATTTCTTCAAGGTATTTAGAAATAAGTTCGCGCAGTTGTGGATTTTTCTGTTGACGCCGGTCCAGTTGTATAAGCAGACATTCACGCAAATCAACCGCTCCTATGCCCGGCGGATCAAAAGACTGGACAAGCTTTATCGCTTCCTTGACTTTTTTCATGTCGCATTTAGCAGCCATGGCTATATCCGCGGGGTGAGTTGTCAGGTAACCGATTCCGTCAATACTGCCGATTACAAACTCAGCCGCCTGTGCGATTTCAGGGCTGCACTCCGTCAAATTAAGTTGTTCGAGCAATTGCTGCTGCAGCGATGGTTGTTCAACGAGCGAATTAAACATGAAGTCGCGTTTGTTCTGCGCGTCCGCGGGGGATGAATTGTAATTGCTGAAGCTTCCGCGGTCATGCCACGATTCCGCGATTTTCAACATTTCAGCAAAATCATTTTCATCATCATTATTTTTTTCACTGCTGTCGGTATTGGTTGCTTCAGAATGCAGCGGATCACCGGCAAGCTCTTCTACTGAACTTTTTTCCTGCTCAATAACTGGATTACTATTAAGTTCCTGATCAATTTTTTCCTGCAGTTCAAGCAATGGGGTCAGAAGGACTTCCAGCGATTGTATCTGATGTCTCGCTAGAATCTGTTCTTGTTTTTGTTCAATATTTTGATTTAAAAAGGCATCTGCCATTATAATTTCTCGTTTTTAATTCCAAAGCTTTTGTTGATATAATTTTATGTTATATTATAGTAATTTCTCAAATGCTTATTTTCAATCTAAAAGGAATAAATTTATGAGTTTAGGAATTACCGCGCTTGGCAGCGGGAGTGGCGGCAATTCATTTGTTGTACATTCAGCAGATGGTAATATTTTGATAGACGCGGGTTTCAGCCGCAAAGAACTTATTCGACGTATGCTCGAAGTTAATGTCGACCCTTCCTCGATTCAAGCGGTATTATTGTCTCACGAACACGACGATCACCTCAAGGGATGCCGCATTTTTTGCGATCAATTCAAGATTCCTCTATATGTCTCTTTTGAAACCTTGCAGTATCTCAAGAAGAAGAAAGAGCATAAATTGCCAAAAAATATTTGTGAATTTACTACAGGAAGTGAAATTCCATTGCTTGGAATGAGTATTTGGCCGTTTACTGTACAGCATGACGCGATTGATACAGTTGGTTTTGAAATCAGCTGCGAAGATAAAAAAATTGGTTTTGCTTCTGATCTGGGAGTGATTAATAATTTAGTGAAGCGGCACTTGAGAGACTGCGACATTCTGGTTCTGGAATCTAATTATGATTTAGATATGCTGCGCCGTTCAGATCGCCAGATTCATCTCAAGAAACGTATTGCCGGTATTAACGGACACCTTAATAATACTGATGCCATTGGAGCTTTGAGCGATTTATTGACGGAACGAACTAAGGTTCTTATGCTTGTGCATGCCAGCTCAGAATGCAATGATTATGAATTAGTACGCACTTTGGCGCGTGAACAACTGGAAAAAATGCAAAGAAATGATATTATAATGAAGGTGATAGAGCAAAACAGGACACTTGAAACAATAATATTGGATAAATTAATATGACAAGCAACGCGCCAAAATTACGTATTTTCTGTCATCAATGCAATCAAAAGCTTGATGTTACTAATTTCAAAGCTTTTGCAAAAGTACCCTGTCCGACTTGTGCGGCTCCGTTAATTGTGCCCAAATGGTTCAATTCATACTTACTGGAGGAAGAATGCGGTGTCGGCGGCGGTGCTGTTGTATACCGGTCTCTGGATCTGACGCTTGACCGCGAAATCGCTATAAAAATATTTTTAGAAAACGAGAATTCTCCTCAGTTTACTAAAATTTTTCTGCATGAAGGGCGGGTTGCCGCCAGCTTGAATCATCCCGGAATAGTGCCGATTTATACCTGTGGACAGTTTGAGGGGCAATGTTTTTTGATAATGCAGTACATGCCAAACGGCACCCTGGAAGACCAGATCATGCAAAATCCAAAATTGAAGATAGCCCGGGTTTTGACCTGGATGCTGGAAGTGACAAATGCTTTGCAGGCAGCTCTCGAAGCCGGCGTTGTCCATCATGACATAAAACCGGCGAACATACTTCTTGATTCGGATAACAATGCGAAAATTACTGATTTCGGACTTGCGTATGCTCTTCACGATGTTCAATCTCAGTCATTACTTTCGGAACTAGGCTCATACGGCAGTCCAGACTATGTCAGTCCCGAAAAATTATTAGATGGTTGTGAAGACAATAAAGGTGATATATTCAGTCTTGGTGTAACAATCTATAAATTATTGACCGGTAAAAGACCCTTCAAGCAAGCTAATGAAGATGAAGACATACTGGAAGTCAGGGCAAGCGCTCCCGTCATCAGGCCTGATGAGATTCGTCCTGAGATAAGCCTCAAGCTATCAAATTTCATCATGCGGATGCTGGATCAAGATCCTGCCCGCCGCCCTGAATACGATAAAATAATTGCCGAATTAAAGATTTTTCCGGCAAAATACCAAACGTACGAAGATCCACCCTTCTACCAGCTCATAACCAAACACCCCAAAAT
>DAOWBJ010000226.1 GCA_030634125.1 Victivallales bacterium | reverse complement strand
CCGGTAAATTGCATGATATGGCTTCGAACTTACATCGAAATCAACTTGACAGCAATAACATTTCAAAGCAAAGTTCACGCCGGCTTCTGCTCGTCATCGCTTTGATTCTTACTCTGGTCGTGACGGTAGTGCTGACTTCCAGCAACATTTATTATGTGTTGATGCATCAAAAAGAAGATTTGAGATCAGTCGAAAAAAGTCTTGAAAAAACTATTGCCAGAAGTAAAGAATTATTTGTCAGTGAACTGCAAAAACGTGCGAAAGCTGATGAAGAACAGAAGCTTAAGTTACAAAACCTTGCGACTATGCTTGAGCGTAATAAGAAAAACTCTCATCAGGATATAGCCAGCTTGCAAAATGATCTCAAGGAGCAACAGAAAACGTTCAAAGTAATGTTGGATAAGTATAATAAATTAATGACCGAACAACGCAAAGATGTAACAAGTTTATTAAAAGGAACTTTTGATAAGGAACGTGGCGTCGTAGTGGGAAAAATAGATGAATTGATCAAGCAAAGCCTACGCGACAAACATTCAGATGGAAAAGAAAACATGCAGATACTTGAATTGAAGCAAGCACTTTTTGATTTGCGTGAAAAAATGGAGATTCTGAAGCGTGAAAAAGAAAAAGCTGAAAAATCCGCGATGCCTGCGTCATTTTTTCCAAATCCTAACAAGTCTACGGCAAGGCCTGTAGCAAAAAAATGAGTTTTTTTGTGAACAATGAGATTAGTAAAATAAACTTTTTTTATAAGGAAGGCAGCCGTTTATGGCAGAGCAATCCTGATTACGTTTTGACTAAAAAATTCTACGAGTTGTGGGAAAGTCTTCATTTCCCTCAGCCCTTTGAGGTAGCGGATTCCATCGAGTTAATGGGTGTTACATTTGATTTGCCGGAATATGACGGCAGCAAAACCGCTTACTATAGTTGGCTCAATAATGATATGTGCCCCGCGTTGCTTGTCGAAACTAAAGAATGGGAAAAACGCTTTCTACTGACTTTTGACCAGGGTAACGCTAAAATTTATGAAGAGGATCTGATTTTATTCAGAGATGATGACTATAGTATGGGCGAGAAACTTGAAGTCGTTATGGAAGTAGTCTCTTACATGCGCAAGTGCAAATCGACTAAAGATATCCTCAATTTAACGAAAAAAGATTTTATTGATTTGATGGGCAATATTGCGGAACTTTATCCTCCCGGACTTATTAGTTTAATAAAACGGTCTTCCGCCGGTTTTATCAAAAGCTTATCGCGTAAGGGCACGGCGGATATGGCGGCGGATGAATTAAGCCGGCAGTTAAGCCTGCCGCTGGGCGGGGATTATTCATTTGGAGAAGAAAATAAGCTTGATGATCCGGAAGCAGCCGTTGCGACGACAAATATCCCGAGTCGAACTCCCTGGCGGATTCAAGCCGATTTGGAATTTATTAACCAGGCTTACCGGCTTGCTACTGAAAATGAAACACATTTCGTATTACCCTTAAAAGATGCTGAAATAATTGGCAAAACGGGGAAGTTTGATGTTCCGTTAAAGATAAGTATAGATGCTGAAATGCCGATAAGGCAGAATGATATTTTAAATGTTTTTTTGCGTGGCGAAAGTGATGTTTCAGGAACTTTCAGAGTAGACATTTTTGATGAAGATAAAATTCTGGGGCGTTTGCGCTGCGACTATCCCGGAGAAGTAGAAAGGCTTTTAGAAAGAATGTTTATCAGTCTGCAGCGCAGCCCGCGTGAATTCCTGACCAATACATTTGAACAGCTTTACCATTCTTTTTGCATCGGTGATAATAAAGAACATTCCGAAAGTGTCCTTAAATACCTGCTTGGATTTAAAGATTTCATCTTTAAGCCGGGCGAAAAAGGTACTCCGCCGACTGGTATGGATATTTCTCAGCAAAGCGCGTGGCGTTCCGCGATCGCTCCTGAAAATCCGGTAGTTTTAATTCAGGGGCCACCGGGTACCGGTAAAACTTTCTGTCTGGAACAGGTCGTCCGCAAATTATGCGCGCAGGGCCTGCGGATTTTGATTACCGCGCCTTCAAATACCGCGGTTGATAATATTTGCCGACGAATAAATGACCTGCCGGTTTTGCGTTTCGGCAAAACCAACCGGAGCATCGCTCCCGACGTCGCGGCGCAGTGCTGGATAGGTGTGGAGATGAACGTTAAACGTTTTATTATGAAGCGTCAACAGCTCGATACCGGCGGAATTTACGCGGGAACGCAAGTGGGCTTGCTCCGCAATAACATTATCAGCGATGATGTTAAACAGAACGGTTGTTATGATGTTGTGATTTTTGATGAAGCGGGGATGTCCAATATGGAGGAATTTCTACTTTGCGCGCGTCTCGGCAGGCGGGCGGTGCTTTTTGGTGATCATCTCCAGCTTCCGCCTTTTCCTTTGCCAAAACCGGTGAGCACCGAAGCGGCGGAAAAATACGGTCCTTTATCCCGGGAAAGAGCGGCTTTAATCAAGGTCAGCGCACTTGAATGGCTGGCGAAAATCAGGAAAATACCGGTAATCATGCTGCAGCGTTCATACCGCTGCCAAAACCCGCGTCTTTTACGTTTCGCGTCTACTTTATTTTACGATGCCGGGGTTTTACCCAGTTCATCCGCCGAATATTTCAAGCTGTCGTTTCACGAACGCAAAAGTAAATATCCGCCTTCAACATTACGTTTTTTATCGACTTCATCATTGCCGGAGGAAAAACGCTGTGAGCATCTGGCGCTCGAACACCAGAAGCCGGGAATTGCCAACCCGGCGGAAGCTTCTCTTTGTCTTTATGCTTTTTATCAGGCGGTCGAAAAATATCCCTTGGAAGAGATTTCAATCATCGCGCCATACCGCAGGCAGATCAAAGTAATTCGCGACAATATTTCTCTGGAAAAGGTTCGTAATCTTTGTCCCGGTCAGAAAATTTCAGATAAGCGCTGGCATGCTTTTATTAATTCCAAAATCGCGACAGTAGACAGTTTTCAGGGTGCGGAAAGTGATATTGTAATTATTTGTTATGTCCGCAGCAACAAAAAAGAAGGCATTGGTTTTGTAGACAATCCCAACCGGATCAACGTAGCGCACACGCGTTGCCGCCGCGAGATCGTCATCATCGGCGATCTCAAAGGCTTAAAGCGTCAAGCCGGAAACAACATTTTTGAACGCATGTCCCGGGCATTTTCAAGGGACGGCGAATTAATAGAAGTTACAGAAGATATGTTAAAAGAAATCAGCGTTGATATCAAAAAATAAAAAAAAGCCGGATGTAACGGCTCGGTGATCCAACTGGCGAAAGCGTTGGTCGCCATCTCCAATGGCGAAACTTAAGCCCTCGGGGGCGCAAATAGACCTGATCCGCTCTCGAAAAGCGAGGCTTTTAAAAATAAGGCTGCCTTTCGCTTTGCTCAGGCTCAGCCTGTGCAGAGTGCGCTATTTTTAATCGGATGTTGCTGGCGAGAAATGTGTGTAACCCTCTTGCTTTAAAGCAATTAAGTTAAAATTGTTTTTAAATTTTACTGTCTACAACTTGACTCCCAGTAATTTTAAAATTTCATCTTGCGCCACGTCTGCTTTGGAAATACTTGTTTTGATATGCACTCCATTAATGAGACTTTAAGTTCATGCTTTGGGATCAAATATTTTCCGCAAGCCCTCGCCGGTAAAATTGAAAGCGCAAACTGTGATAAACAAGGCCGCCCCCGGGCATAAAGTCAGATGCCAATACTCAAGCGGGTCTTCAAAAGCTTGCCGCAGTAACGCGCCCCAGCTTGCGGTCGGAGATTGAACCCCGAAACCTAAAAAACTTAAACCGCTTTCCGCGACTATCGCTCCGGCTACTCCAAAGGTAAAACTTATTAAAATAGGTCCCGAAACATTAGGCAGCAAGTGCCGGAACATGATTCT
>DAOWBJ010000001.1 GCA_030634125.1 Victivallales bacterium | reverse complement strand
TTTTAATTTATAAGTGCGTTAGTAAGTTTTTTTCCCGCCAGTTCGCTTGACTTTTACACGGGATTCATTATCATAATTTTAAGGAGGTTTTATGAACGCCGCATTATTTGACAAGTTCTTGGATTGTCTGGTTAATTTGATTCTTAATTCCGATGTTGATGATTCGGAATTCTTGACCGTTGCAATTGAGAAAACCGACGGATTGACGAACAAAATATTTTTAGACTGGATGAAAGATTCGAATTTCTCGAAACTTTACACAAGTAAGTTGGTTGATCTCACTAAGGTGAAAAGTTTTCCACGTCTCCTAAGCAGCGTGATTCGTGACACAAAAAAACCGCTCGATGCAATAAAATTCTTATCTGATAGTAAAAACACGACGGATCTTAAGCCTTCTGAAAAATCTTTCTCAATTGCGACCTTAGACTACTTGCGGGCTGTTCAATCATTAATTATTCATCCTGATGATGCTAACTTGAAAAAGTTTGATGAAGAAGCTAAATATTACCAAGATAAGTTCGAAACTTACCGAAAAGAACGTTTGAATAACTTTTCTACTGAAATTGGAGGGACGAAAGAATGAAAACTGAAAAAGTAACACCAATTAATGAATTAATATCACAATTCATAAACGGTGCGCGGTATCCTTACTTTTCTTACTCTGATTTACCGTTGGGCGACTATCCCGCGGAAATCACAAAGATTTGTTACGATGAACAGCGCAGATGCATTTGTGTAACTTTTTACATAGGTGATTACTCAATTTCGCTGCAACAAATGTATTTTATCGAAGCTGGTGATAATGAGTGTCTAAAATTCTTTAATTTCCTGAAGCTTTGTGGTGTTCAGGAGATCCTTCCCGATTATTTAGTTGATCCTGGTAAATCCGGTATTATTGGTAAAAAGTGCATGATAAACGTTAATGTGTCTGGAAATCAAGGTAGAATTTATAAAAATGCGCTGTTTCTAAAATTATAATGCTCGTTTTATCCCGTATTTTCTGTCTTGTGTCTGATTCTCTAACCCAATATGCAAACCGATGATATTTTTAGCGTAGTTTTTCATTTTTATATCGTCTTTGACTGCATTTATTAATAATTTGTTCATGTTTTCGATAGTGAATTCGTCCTTTAATTCTTTCGGGCATAATTCCATTTGCTCCATGCAAACATCACAAATTCGAACATGGGTTCGACTTTCACCGTCTTTTTTTGTAATCCAGAGAGGAAACAGATTCCGTTCGTGCAAACATAGTGTACATTGCATAATCATTCCTTTTATTTAGGGAATTGTAGATACTTTTTACCGGATATTTCCGGTTCTTTGACTATTTTACCATTTATTTCTAACTGTTTAAGGAATACGGGTATATCGAAAGCCGTGCATAATTTAATTAGGTTTTTTACCCATATATCGTGACATTCGCGCCTGTATTTTCCTGATTCACAGCCTATTATCACCCAATCTAATTTCTGCAATTGTTCTACCGGTATATAAACGCCTGACAACATCGGTTCGACCGAAATGAAATGTTTTGCAGCTTTTACACTGAGCAATTCATCAATTCTATATAATTGTTCTTGTGATTCTACTGTCGCGCCTAACCACACATTATTTAGATATCTTTTTTGCTGATCATATTTTCCTACATCTAATAAATGGTAATAAACATTTTCTAATGCTTTTATCATTACGCCGGGGCGTTTTGTTAATAATAGGAAAGTATGTTGATGACATTCTTGCATTTTTTCAAATATTTCGTATGTCCATTGGAATTTAACGTGTTCGTGGAACAAATCGCCGGTGCTGCACACAAAATATGTGCGCGGTTTTTGTTTAGGTGTTATATAAGCAAAACGTGAAGGAAAATACCTAACATTATGGAACGGTTGTGAATAACACTCGGGTAATTTCTTACCTGCTTGATAAGCGTTATATCTTTTATTGTGGTCGCGCTTTGCATAGCAATTTTGGCAACCTTCCGATGCGAAAGTACAACCCGATATAGGATTCCATGTCCCTTGTGTCCAAGGTATTCCTGAATTACGTCCCATTTAATTTACCCTTCGTTATTTATTGTTTCGAGTATTTTGATAGAAACATACGTTTGATAATGGTTAAAAGCTAAACCAATTGTTATAACGTGCTGTGCGCTATCTTTTGGTTTTTCTACTACTTTACAAAGTGCGTAGTGTTTTTCTTGTCCTTTGTCGTCATAACGTATAAATTTTATCTCATCTCCAATCTCAAATCTCGTTGTTACTTCTTCTACTTTTTCGTAGTATTCTTCGTCTATGTCGTCAACATTCATAAAGAATACTTCGTTGTAATTATTTTCACTCATTTTTCCTCGCTTTCCTTTCGTCATTTCTTGTAAACTTTCTCGATAAGTGCGAATGATTCATATTTCCTGAAATCTTCCGGATAATTCTCGACCAACCAATTTAATAGTACGCGACGATGACATTTTTCATATTCAGCGCAGAAACATATCAAACACACCCATTGATCCCTGCGCAGCATCTCAAAAGCTGCCTTGAACGCTCGTTTTGAACTAATTCGTGTTAAATAGTCGGAATACTCTGAATCGCCCGCAGGAGTGCCTATAATTGCGCGAGGATGATTGCCTAAGATTGGTAACCATGCACCAGTTTTATATTTCCGGTGCCTGACCGGCGTCCTTGTAACCTGAATAGTAAACCAGGGAATTGGCGACTTCGGAAGCAATAATATTTCCTTAGACTGCCAGGTTATTATCGTCGTTACTATTTTGCCCATTTATTCGCTCATGTAAACGTAAAATATTTTAGGATCGTCAATTTTTTCATCGATCGATACTTCAGCGATCATTTTACAATGATTTTCAATCCCATTTATCTTTCCAGCTAATTCTTGATGACAAACAACGAAATATTTCTGCATGGGCTTGGCGTCAGCTGAATTATGAAACTCCTTCGCCATTGAAATGACATGCTGCATGGTTTTATTAATTTGTCTGCTCGTTGTTGGCATTATCATTTAATCCTCGCTTTAATTTTAGTAATTTATCGCGTATTTTTGCGTCAGGTATTGTGTTAATAAATTCAATGGAAAGTCTGTCAATTTCCCGATATAAACACCGTCTGCAAACATAATAATGTCCGAAATGCTGTGATACCCTGTTGAATATTGAAAGTGTTGTATCACATTTTTTGCAATACCTGCAAATCACCGCATTTGTTGAGATTTCCATCATAATTCCTCTCTAAAATCGGGAAGATGATCGAAACCACCTTCCCTTTACCCTTTTCTCTCGGAGGAGAGACTTTTATGCAGGATCACAAATACCGGTGAAATTATCAAGCGTTGTATTAGTTTCCTCAGGTTCGTAGAGAACATACCAATTGTTCGCCAACGTATCAGCTTGTGATGCAACCCAACCAACAATAATACTATCGTCTGAAGTGTGCATATCAATATGAGAATTGATACTAATGTGTGTCGGAATACCTCTTAATTTCATCATTTTAAGATAATAATCGTCGGCGGTCGCGGCTTCATTGCGTAAAATGGACCTTTTTATATAAGAACCTTCAACAAGATAGATAAATGTCCCCTTTCCCCAATTCTTGCGAGCGATGAAGCATCCTTTTTTTAATTTAATCAATGCTGGAGAATAATCCATGATTTAGCCTACTTCCTTTGGTTTTTCATTCTCATTTTCATCTTCTGAGTCATTTTCGTCCAGAAGTTCGATTGTTTCTAATTCTTCGTCCGGTTCGATGATATCAATGAATTCCGCTGTGATTTTGCCGGGTGTTTCCTTTAATTCCGAGTCGTTTTCATAAATTATCGCGCGGATTATATCAGCTGGTGTCATCCCTATCATTGACAGGTTCGAGATGATTTCAGTGATTTTTTCTTGAGAAAGTACTTTGTGTGTAGCTTCCGGTTGTTTTGCGTACTTATCGCGGAAATAAAGTGATTCGTCGTATGTGCCTTCGACATAAGCGATTGCCTGAGCGATAACAAGCGGTACGAAATCACGTGTCAAGGGTTTCGTCAACAATTTGCACAACATTTTCACTTCTTTTAGCGTAAATTCTATCTCGCGGTCGGTGTCATACCGGATTTCGATGCGCATCGCCAATTTGTTCCTGCGTTTCATTTCTTCGGGCGATAACTCAGTTTTGTCGAACTCGCCTCTAATGTTTTTCTTGAGATCAGATTCCGATAAGGCGTCATACAAAACATCCTGCAAATCGAAATTCGTCTTCTTAATCCGCTTTTTAAGCCCGTAAGGGATGTAAAAGCATTGATGTAAATCAATTGATACCAATTCACTCATAATTCCTCCTTAATTAATGATTCGGGTAAATACTTTATTAAAATGCTTTTTTAATACTTTTTCGATTTGTTCATGTGCGTTTTTTATGTCAGATATATAAATGCTGCCATAATTATCAATTCCGATGATTATTTCATATAATCCTGAGTCTAAGATTAATTCAACAAGTGTTTCAAAACGGGGGCATTAACCGTCAACAACTGGTGCATTTTCATTAAAAATCGTTAGCTTGTAAACTCCGCGTAATACTTCTTCAACTTTGTTTTCAATCTCACAAATCCTCCTTAATTAAGGTTTTTTGCTTAGTTCTGTCAGTGATTTCGACGCGTCTAATATTTCCAACGCTTTTTTAGATATTTCTTCAATCGCTTCTGTGATGCTGTTTGCATGTTTCATAGTTGCGACGCTTTTTTCGTGCTTTTCTTTTGGTGTTAGATGACTATTTCCGTAATGCCAAGTGCATTTTGCTTCCCGGTGTATATCATGTAACATTCCTGCCGCTTCGTCTCTTTCTTTAACTAGTTTTTCATGTATTTTTTCCGCTTCGCTTTCTATTCTATATTCGTTTGTTTTAGCTGCTTCTTTTTTAACCAATTCCATGAAATCTTTCTGAGTTAATTCCTGACCGATGTATTTGATGGGAATATCTGACAAATGTTCCTGTTCAACCGCTTGTAATAATAAGTTCTTTACCACGTAATAAGGTATTCCTTGTAATTCGCGATATTGCGCTTGTTTTATGATTTTAATGCGTTTTGTCGCTGTAACGTAAGCTAATCCAGCGATTTCCGGTACTTCGTCCATAGAAATGATGCCGTGTGGACAAATATAATAAAATTCGTTAGATATTTCTAATGCTATCCTCTGTTTTGTCTTGAAATCGTTAACATCTTTGCGAAAATCACTTTTAACCTGCTTTATTTCGTATGCCACGACCTTATCCGCGCCAGCTGAGTTATAAACACCGAATGCCAGGAAATCTATTATATTAGCACCTTTTCCCAGGTAACCGGTGGTTTCTCTGAATTCAGTGAAATTCCGCCATTTATGACCGTTGTGCTTTTTCTTTAGCGCGATTATAATGTCAGCTGCGAGCATTTTTCACCTAATTTATATCAAGGGTATCGGATTGTGAATATTCTTCTTCGTTGGTATGTGAATCAATAAAATCATACACCTGGTCCCGATGTTCTCGATACTCAAATAATAGAGGGTCGGTTCCACCGGTTTTATACAACAAAACGATCATAAACAGTGTGATTTCATTATTATTTTCCTTAAAAGTTTCCTCGAACTTCCACATACCACCGATAAAAGATTTATGTATTGAAAATCCTGTCGGGTCACGCTGTCCCTGTCTCGGACGCGATTCTAAAGCCTCGAATTTTATTTTCCCGGACTCTGCGCTACATTTTGCCTTCTGAATTATCATTTATTTCCCTGGTATTTTATTTTTAACTTTTCATATTCTTTTTCGAATTGTGCGCTCAATAGCGGCACGAAGCTTTCGTAGTGACCAGTGCAAATGTATTCCATAGATGAAAATATTAATTTATCCTGTTGATACTTTGAAAGTTCGCACCATTCATCTATTTTTATATTATTTCCCCACTTTCCCGCTGCTTTCATCCTTTATTCCTTGTAATTGATGATTGTTTCGTAATTTATTTCAGTAAACCGTTTTAATGTCATAATACCGAAGCCATAATGATGCAGGACCGCGAATTGTCCGACAAAGCTCATAAAAGGTATGGGCGCGGAAACCAGCCACTGTTTACCCTTCTGTTTCCAGATTAACAGCGGATATTTAATGATCCCGCGCTTTGTTGAAACTCTATTGCACTGATTCACAGCTTGAAGCCACCATTTCATCAATTGCGTGGTAACTTCTGTCTTCTTACCCGTTTTATTCTTTTTTTCTCTCTGGATGTTAGCGACAGCGGAATAAATGTCTATAGAAGCCATTACTTTGACCTCGATGATGAACGGGAATTCATACGGGGTTTCCAGGTCGTGATCACCTTTATATTTACGCACCCGGCGCGAAAAGTCATGATTAAACGCTTCTGTTAGACGCCTGGCGACGTCACGTTCATACTCCGCGCCTGCATTCACGGTTTCACTACCTCCGCGCGTGGACTTCGCCTTGCGTGGTGATAAATCAACATCCCGCGCGTTTTTCAACATTTTATCAACATTATCATTATTTTGCATGAAATCCTCTGTTTATTTCACAACATTCAATTGATTCTATCCAGATAGGTTTCTGTTGACGTAAATATTGCAGCTCCTCATAAATATATTCCTTCATAACTTTTATTTTGAAACCTGCGTAAACAACATATCTTGTTTTTCGTTGCGTTCTATATCTCACATGAAATACATACATTTTTGGCGGTTTTAGTGCATCCGTTGACAGCAAAGCATCTAAATAAGCTGGTTCAATTTTAAAATCAGCCATAATTTAACCTTTCCCCCGATTTTCCAGAAACTTATTTGCTTCTTTTTCGAAGTCCCGAAAATCGCAAAATAAATTCGTGCATCGTTTTTTGAATTCCTCGATTTCTGCATGATCCAAGATGCGATTTCCATCAGAAAAGTTTATTCTCAATCCTTTAATTCTTTCACCTATTTCAGTTAGCTTATGAAATAGTGTCATTCGTTGTATTCGTACATCCAATGATTCATTCTCCATAATTCGCCCCCTTTTTCATGGTTTTTTGATGAATTTAATTTCTCCGGGTTTGCCACCAACTTCCATATGCACATTATCGATAATCCCGTCATAAAGTATTTTGTGTAACTCTATAAGCATTTTAATCCGACCTGCGATTTCACTTATTAGTTTGTTTTGACGTAAATATCGCTCTTGTTGCGCTTCCCCCAGCTTGTCCATGTAAAACACAATGTAATGTTCAATGGTTTTTTTTGCTTTTTGCATAATAACCTCTTTAATTGTCTGTCGGACTGACCTGGAGTCTGAGAATTTTGTTTGTTTGTACCACAGCGAGCGGATAATTTTCATCTTCATCAAAAACCCTGAGTTCCAGCCCGTCAAGTTCAGCCTTCGCGCCTAACCAGCGCCCGTACCAAATATATTTACCAACCCATTTATTTGTACAATCGGGACCTTCAGAGATTACCCAGCCGAATTCGACAGCTTCTTCGGATTTCTGGGGTATGTGAATGCCGCCTTGTGACATTGTTTCGGGCGTGTCAGGTAAAACAATGATCCGGTTCCCAACAGCTTGCAAGTCAAGTATGCGCTGACTTACATATTTCCGAATAATTTTCATTCCTGGCGGTATCGCTTCTTTTTCATCATTTTGCGCGAACTTGTGTTTTTCACCCTTTTTTTCATCTTCTGAAAGCCATTTACATTCGACAAAACCCGCTTCTTTAATTAATTCGGTTTCGGTAGGAATACTAATTTTAGATACCCCACGAAAATATTCGCAAGTTTTGCAATCGTCTGTTCCTATGGAGTAATCATTTTTTTCATTTGGGCAGTCAGTCACAGACATGCCTAAGCAGTTAGCGTTCAACGGTCTTTTAATGATTTTTTCATCATTTCCCGTAACTGGGATGAATATTTCTTTCGGTTTTTCACCTTCTTTTGAAACATCGACTGTAATTCCATATTTTTCGGGTTTTGGTTTCTCTTCTAACTCATTTAGAGCTGCTTCTAATTCTTTTTTCAATATTATCCTGGATTCATCGAAGACTTGTTCGCGTGTTTTGTGTTTTTTGGCGGGTTCGTCAAATCCGTTCGGTTTTTCATCTGGTTCTGGAGAAACTTTTTCGTTGTCCATTTTTTCTTGCTCTGCATAAGCAAGAAACAATTTGATTCTTTCATCCAAGTCAGCTGCCGAGATTGCACAGTAACGACCTACTTCATCTAAACTCCTCTTTAGCACATGAGTTTTTGCATCGCTTTCTGTTTTTCTCACCCCTGTTTCAAGGTTTGTATGACCGATGCATGTTTTTATGTACGGCGCTTGTACATCAATAAAACAAAATAAATCCCCGGTATTCAATTCATCATAATTCATGATTTTCCTCTCGTAAAAGTTAAAGTTAATACCTATGTTTCACATAATTTGTCTTATCCGGTGCAGTTGACATCTTTACTGATTTTTTTTTCACCTGGATCCGTAAATCCCATTTTTTTGCGTATTGTCTTCGCCACTAAAGGATTAACATCGTCTAATCTTTGCGCTGCTTTTTTTATAGCTTCGATAATCCCTGCGTCTGTTTCTTCTTCGTCGAGTGCTTTGATGATTTCTTTCGATTTCTCATCATATTTGAGTACGTCATAAGCCAGTAACGAACATTCCATTATTACGTCCAAGTTTGGCATGATTTACCTTTCAGTTTTAATTTCCGCTGTCAGATTCGCGAGGGCTGCGACATCCCCGGGGTTAATCCCTATCTTATTGCATGGTTCTGACTTCCCATAATCGGTGGGGATGGTATGCTCGCGCCGATCCGCTACGATGCGCATAGAAACCCAGACAAACAGGATAAAATATGTCCCCCTTCACATATTTGTCCTTAATCTGGCGTCAATTTCATTTATTAACATCGCATGATATCCTCCGTGTGAGTTTTAATGTTTTTAGAATGATTTTTAATCTCCTGGAGTTTAATTACTTAATATTTTCATCCTTGGAATGAGGGTTTGTTAGAAATACTTGTCTTTCACTTGAAAACATTTGCACTGTTTTCTTCCGTGCAAATTCTTTCGCTTCATCATGTGTTTTTTTTGCATGTGAACGAAAAGTAATGTTTTCTACACAACTTTCGTCTGGAACGTGCATTGAATATAGTTGTATTCCAGGAATACAAGTTAATTCACCTTTTTCTAATCCCGATGATGTAAAAACGACAACAATTCCCGTGTCCAAGTTAATTATCCTGTTATCAAAATGTATTACTGCCATGATTTCCCTTTCGTAAAAGTTAATTTTGGTGGTTATTTTCGTTTTTTGTGATCCTCAATTTTATTTATCACGTAATTTTCGAGTTTAATCAGTAATTGTACAAAATCATTGTCAATTGGTGTATCCCCGAAATCTTCATGTACTTTCTTGATTGCTTCCACGATTTCTGTAAAAAAAGGACAGGATACACCGTTTTTATATACCATGTTTCATTTCCTTTATAATATCAGAATATGTTGTTCTTTTTTCTTGGTCGGGTTGATCCATGCAGCAATGAATTATTTTAATTTCATCAAATAGGCGGTGTTTATCATCCTTTGGATTACCTGGGGTTAAAAACCCGTATTTATTACTCTGTTTCATCGGTTTTCTCTACTTTTTTGTTGTTGTTCGCCGATTTTTTACGTGGTTTGCGTGGTTTTACAGGTTTGTCGCAGTTATTCTCGAGGATTCCCTGCACCTGTTGAATTACGTCGGATATTTCAACAAAAGCAGCGCGGGTGCGTTCTTGGACGTCCATGTCAAGGATCTGCACGGTCGATCCGATAAATTCATGCACCCGCATTAACAATGCGTTCAATTTGTGTGAAGCTTCTTTCATTTTTTCCTTTCGAAGTAACCGGCAGCGAAATCCATCTGGATTTTTGCGCGGATTAGGTTATCCAATATCTTTTCTTCAGACTTCCGACCCATTTTAGGTGTTTTTGATGAATGTCCCTTAATACCTTGCGTAATTGCATCAATAGAATCAACAATGCTGGTTATTTGTGCATAAATCGCTGATAAATTATTGGACATGATTACCTCCTGGTAAAAATATTGGTGGAAAACGTCTTTCAAACCTTTTTTTCACTAATTCGATGATTTTAGGCTGATATTTCACTTGTGATTCAATAAATGAGTTACGATGTACACTAATTACTCCATAATTTATATCGTGAAGTGTTCCACAGGTACAAAATATTTCAATATCAGCACCACTGTTAAAGTATGCAATCATATGACCGCATGTATTCCATACAGGTTGCGTATTATAATCTATTTTAATTTTGTAAGCCATATTTCCACAATTGGGGCAATAAGGATAATATCTCAACTTACATCTGAAATAATGCTTTTTTATCTTGACCTGGAGCTTTTCTACATGAAATTTAGGTATTTTTCCTTTTTTGTGAACCACTTTCCATGAAATCACGGTCGCTTTGATGTCCCTGTAACGCAGTTTGAATCCAGAATCAACTAATTTCAGTATTTTATCAATAATAATGGTTAAAGCGTCATGTTCGTAATATTCCTGTAGTTCGAAATACTTGCTGCGCTTCCGCATTTTACCCAGAATGATAAAACGTAATAATTTTGATCGTAATTTCGTTTCTGATTTCAAATAACCAGTGCTTGAAGTGCCTAATTCTAATGCCTGAATTACCTTAATACGCTTTCCCAATTCTTTTTTTATATCAGATATGAAACTCATGGTTTCGTCCCTTGATTATGTCGTTAGTAAGTTCTTTCGTGTCGTTAGTAAGTTTACTCACGATAACGTCGATGTCAAATTATTTGCCCCGTTTTTATTGCTGATTATTGCTTTTATTTTTTCACCATCATAACTGTAAATATAATTAGAGTTATACCGCCCTCATTTATTTTACGTGAATTATGCAGAAAAATGCATGAATTTCCGAAAATAGTTCGCTTTTTGATTTGACAGGTAGCGTCATTTAGAGTATTATTATAGACAGACAGCGACTATTAGAGTATTATTATAGACAGATAGCGACTATTAGAGCTTTTTAATCTTAACACGGGGGACGATGATGAAAGATTCTGAATTGCAACCGATTTTTAACAAATTGTACGAAAAAGCTGGGTTTCCTGAACTTGATGTCCGGCTTGATGGAAAACCTTTCCCGAAAGTGCTGTTTTATGAATTGTGGAAAACTGGATTCGCTGAAGGTGAATTATGCGGACTTGCCGAAGCAAAACTGATAAAAAATAAATTATTGATTAAATTCAACTTTTTAGGAGGAAATGATGAAATTCGAGGAAGCGTTACCAAGAATGCGAAAAGGTGAAAAGTTTTATCTCGGTGCATTCGGTTCACATTTTGATAATGGTAATCCACATTGGTTTTCAATCAAAGATGATTCTTTTACTTGTTCTTCGGGATATGAACCAGAAATCAAGACTCATTGGATTCTCAGAGAAGATTGGTTCGTTTTTAAGGAGACATCGTAATTATGGATGAAATACAACGGAAATTTATCGAAGAGACTAAAACGCTGCCGTTTAATGTGCGTCAGATCGTGCGTGCGTGTGTTTTAGACAAAAAAGAACTTTCCGATATTATCAACCTGGTTCCACTGACTAAAAAAGAGGTTCTTTTCTGTCTTGACTTCCTGGTTGTGCAATTAGGGAAGCAAATGTATGAGGATTCTATTAATCAACACTCAAATTAATGACTTTTGCAATTTTAACACTTTTTGGAGGAAATGATGGTTCATATTTTATTTACTCTTTCAATGCCGAATAATAACTCTTGGAACGGTAAATGGTCTGGTGAAGGTTCTTTTTATGGTATTATTCGTGCATCCGATGAAGACAAAGCAAAAACAATTTTAGACAACGGATCGTATTACTACAATTTTGGTGATGGATGGTGTGCAAGTGTTTCTGTTGAGGAAATATCTAAAAAGGATGTCAAAGGAACCCAAAAGAAGTTAAAAGGTTTTTGTGGTTATGATTGGATGGTTAGTTCAATAATTAAACATGGAAAGATTCAAGCTGATTAATTGATAATAATATAATTTTTGGAGGAAATTATGTCGGTTTTGCAAGCATCGAAGAATTATGTCTGGGTTTCACTTATATTTCTGGTTTTGTGCATCGGCGGTATCTGCGACACAGGGATAATTTCTCTCATAATGTTCGTGTGCGTGATTTACTTCGCTACGAGGATAAAATACGTACAGGAGGGTGATCCGTGCGATTAGACGTAATTAAGGCGGTTTTGAAGGATTATTCTATTGTCAGGTATTCTTTTACGGACCAGTTCGGGAATGTTCACTCTTTCGCGCCTGATACCGATATCCAGCTGGTTGTTGACGAATGTTTGAGCAAGGGATATTACAATCGGATCTTTTTCAATATTTGGTGCATCGGATATTTAATCACGGTGAATATTCTCGCTTCCAATGATTTTACCTACGGAATTTATGATGATTAACAGCCTTCGGGCGAAAGGGGAAAATTTATGTTACCTAAGAGAAAAACAGAAGAAATTATGAATAATGATTCTACGTTTTGTCGAACAAGAAAAAAAAGATGTCCCAATTTAAGGGAATCCGCAATAAGTGAAAATCTCGGGTTTTGCCGAAAATATAAACAATTCCTAACAATGCGCATTGTAAATCATCCAGTAAGTTCGCTATATTCATCCGAAAAATGCAAAAAATGTATTAAATCTGTTTGTTCAAGGGCGTTTTAATAATATTAACAGCCTGCGGGCGGAAAGGCGGGAACGATGAAGAATAAAATTAATAAATTTCTTAGCATCTACAACGAAGCAAAAGCAATCTGGGACAGCGGGGCAGAGTGGTCATTAATATACGACATGATTTTCTGCGAAGAAATAGCAAAGAAACTTAACAGATTATTTGATATAGAATATTATGATCCAGACACAAGCTATGAGGAAGATGTAAACGCATTTATGCGGGCAGTCAAAGCAAAAGCTGAAGAACTAGAGAAAATACTAAAAAACATCGAAAATGTTGGCACATAATAAAAAACGATGAAGAAAGCGAGGATTTATGAGTGAAGCTGATATATTGATAATGTTTTTTTTCTTGGCGCTGGCGATTTATGCGGTGTTGCGGAACTCTACACGTAAAAGAAGGATCCAGGACAAAATCGACCGCGAAAGATCTACCGCATGGTCCGAATATCTCGATGCGGCTTTGATTTGTGAAAATCTCAATGCTGGGAATAAAACACTCACTAAGGAATATGACGATGCATCAAAACGTCGCCGTGATTGCTTAAGAAAATGGGAAGAACTAAACAAAAAAACAAAACATTGAGGAGATTAAACAATGACTGAAATTAAAAGAGTAGACGGTTTTCAAACATCTGATGGTAGATTCTTTGAAAAAGACAAAATATTGCTTGCGGATGCGCATCAAGCGATGATTGACGCCGATGTTTCTCTTGATACGAGAATGTCGAGTATAAAAACTGATATTTTCCAAGCCCTTTCCGGTATTTCTACGGAAGAACTCGAAGGGAACGAATTTCTGCCTGATATTTTTATCAACCAGGATACCTTCTTAGAATCTCTTATGGAAAATTATGAAAAAATCCTTACGATTTTATTCGCGAACGTTGATACGTTGAGAATGAAATATCCGCGCGAATACCGACGCTGAGACTTTGCGCAGGTGCGAGTTTTAACCGTGTTTTAATACTAAAGTGTGGGGTGATATATGGAAATAATCGAGAACAAGGTTTACACGTTAGAAGGGTGTGCGAAGATACTTAAAATAAGTGAAACGTCCGTGCGGGTGAGAATATCCAGCGGTCAACTGAAAAGGATTCGCGGTTTACACAAAGTACGCGTTTTAGGTTCAGAATTATTGAAATACAGCAATAAATAAGGAGGAACCATGTCTAAAAACGCACTACAAGAATTATCGAATCAACTTAAAGAACTTAGCGAAACACGAAGCAAGTATATGAAAGAAAACACTGATGCGTGGAAATATCATTTTGATAAACACAATAAGAAATATGAACAAATGGCAATATTCAAAAGGGCTGAATTAGACATTATAAATGATATGCAGAAAATAACACAGAAAGTGAGGAATGATGAGTGAAAAGATGATTGAAGCCGCTAAAGCAGAAAAAAAGCGCAGAGAAAATGAATACATCATAAAAGGATTAGTTCCACCGCCAATGGATGTGTTCCCAATATTTGAAGAATTTCCACAAATTGGGAAACCGCTTAAAACAGTTGGATTTTATGTAAAACCGAGATTTTAGGTTCAGAATTATTGAAATACAGCAACAAATAGGAAAAATGTTGATTTATTGGAGAATTAGTAATGATTGATATAAATATGTTGAAAAGATATGCTGAATATCAAGCTCAGTTCGCAGAAAAACAGGGAAACCCCGAAGTTATGTTAGCATGGAATATTATTGCTGAAACGATACATTCAGGATTAAATAAACTTCAAATTGATGAAATGGTAAAATTCGAGTATAAACGAGATATCGAATTAAAACGTTTTAGAGACACTGGAGAATTTTTAATCAGTTTTCGCGAATCATAGTAGTTTTAGCAGGACTTTGAGGAAATTCCAGAACATTTTATTTCCGATTTCCTTGAGTTCTGATTCGAAATGTACTTCGAGTAATAGAAATTCCCGGTTCGTTTTACAGTTTTCGGCTTTCTCCAATAAAAAATCAAGCCATTCCGGGCTACACAGCTGCGAGTCTTTCGCGGCTGTTATTATGTCATCTAAATTAAATTTTGAGTCCATTTTTTCTCCTATTCCGGTAATAATTCTATCCCATAATTCATTAATATATTTTGAATATTTTTGTTTACTTTGTATCCGTTTTCACGTAATTGTTTGATGATTTCAAGCGAATCTGCCTGACTGACTTTATTCGCGCGCATGAATCCTGTTAAATATAGTTCTATTTCATTTTGTGTAAACGGTTTCGGGACCATGCCAGGTAATCTATCTAAAAATAATGATTGGCAGTCCTGAACAGCGATTTTCGACATTTTTTCAGCATACAGATTTACAGAGCATCCGAATAATAATAAAGGAACGAATAATAGAAATAATAGACAATACTGCGGTGGGCGGTTCTTCTTCTTGAAATACCGGATCAGTGTTGTAATCCCGACGGTCAGGATATCGACAACGACCGGCGGCAATGTCGGAAGTTTAGTTTTCATTATCCCGAGTATAAACGCGGAAATTGCGACAAGAATTGTTTGCATTTCTGGCGGAATATCTACTGACACAGCCATGATTCCGCTGATACAAACCACAACGCTAATTAACCAATGATACCATTTTGTTGACATAAATCCTCCTGTTAAAGAATGTCTTTGATATATAATACTGCAATTGTAATACCTGAGATAAGAGCGATGAGCGCACCAGCAAAAAGCCACAATTTTTTCCCGGTCAAAATAAACCTCTTTCCATTCTCGATGAACTCAGCAAGTTTTTTTACCGCGCTATTTTCATAATTCGCTTTCATTTCCATAACGTTCTTTTCTATTCTGTGAGTGCGAATCTCTAAATTATCGCTTTTATTTATAGATTTTATATTCGATTGCTTGATCTCTGAAATATCTGTTTTTATTTCAGATATTTCCTGTGCTGTGCGTTCGGAATTATTCAGCAAATGTCCGATTGCTCGCTCTTGAAGATTCCCTGAGCTTAATCTTTGGGTTTCTTCAGATGTCAGTCCTTTTTGTTCGTCGCTCATGTTTTCTCCTCATCCTTATATCAATGTTTGTCTGTATGTTCGTACCAACTTGCTTTAAAACCGACTATATTAGCTGCTGTGCCTGATGCAAAGCTTCTTAAATATACAGTATTTTGTTTTAGAATTATTTCTTCAATCCTTGATGATATTCCGCCTGCTGACTTCGTACCAAAACTTGTGTTGCTTAATATTTGAGTATGTCCAGTATTCACAGTTACTCCAGATGTAATCACAAAGCCTGATTTGTTTATTTCATAATTATCATTTAACGCCCATTGATTTGCTGTGCCACCAACTAACGCGATTACAGTTGCAGTTGTCGGTGTATTCGAGACAATTATTCCCGATGATCCATCTTTTGTATTAAACACTTGATACCCAATAAGCGCATCAATCGTCCACGCCTTTGTTGCATCTGTTAAAATTGTTGCGTGTGCGCCGCCAGTGTGAAATCCAGTCCAGCAATCTATATTCCTGTTGTTTGCGTGAATTGTTGGTCTTAACCCTCCAGCCATGCCGCCTGTTGCATCTTCCTCAAGTGTTGTCGTTAAAATACCGCTTGAATGCAATTCCCAAACAAAATGTCCCCATTTTGCAGTATTTGGTGTTACAAGTTTTACGAACAAATTCCCACCTACTCCTAAAGTTATATATCCTTCAAGATAATAATGATTTCCTGAATGAATCTCATGGTGAGGATATTCAATTGTTTGTAAAGTGTTTGTTGTTTTGTCAATTTTTATATAATCGAACAAATCTGATTCATATTCACCGCGCATAACATTAAATTGACTCATTATATTGACCCCCATTTTGTGCTGTTTGCATATATCTTTAATGCCTCATAAGGAGCAAGGGTTTGACTTAAATCGTCATCTATTGTTTCAACACCATTACCAGTAACTGTCATCGAGTTCACAGAGTCGAAGTTTTTTATTGTTACAACTTTCCCAACTCCCGCAGCGGCAACTGCCAATAATGTATATGTTATTGCGTTTGTGCATTCGACAATTTGGTCAGTAATTAACATTGTTTGGTTTGCATTAATAACTCTGACATCGCTAACGGCTTCTTTTTCAGTAAAAGCAACGATTAATCCGTTTTCTACTGTCAAATCATATTGCTGCACATCTGTCCCATTTTCGGTGATTCCCGGATTCCCTGTTGTTGACAAATAATTTGCGGTTCCAAAAGGCTGCAATTTTCCTGTGTCATTGATGGTCATGTAGTTTGCGCCACCTGTATCACCAAAAGCGATTAAATTATTGGTTCCGTCAACTTTCAGAATTGTTACGGTGTCAGAATTAATCCCAAAATCAACCTGATTTCCACTTGCGTTAAACAAGCATTCTCCTCCAGCAACATAAATCGCGTAATTAGTACCGGCTGCTGTTCCATCCTCAATATAAAGCTGGACGGCTGTCCCAAGTGCGCCGCCCCCGACGTTCACAGGTGTCATTAATCGTATTCCATTATATTGCGTGTAATTGCCTGTGCCATAATTACCGCCCAAGATTTTAAGACCGTATCCGATTGTAACGTCAGCGGAATGCTGTGCGTATGCCTTAAATTGACCGGCGATCATGGTGATTGCAGTACCTGATTGTGTACTTCTTGCATCATAATCACCCGCTACCAATAGATTCACTTGTCCACTTGAAACATTATACGCCTGGTTGAATAATCCAAATAAATTTGAAACCGTGCCAGTACTATAATTGTGTGCTGCTATATATCTTGCACCAGAAAAAGACGTATAATTATTTACACTGTGAAGAAATAAAGTATCCTTCCCAGCAAAATACTGACGTGCTGTGTTAGCACCAGGATTTATTCTGAATATTGCTTCTTGTAGGTTATATGATGCTATGGTGCTTGTTTGAGTTTCATCAACATAAATTCTGTCCGCGGTCATGCGCAATCTATTATTCGCCGATTGCCAGTAAATGCTTGCGTCTGGGGTTGCTGCTGTGTTCCCAAATCCTATTTGTGTGTCGTCTGGTAGCCAAAAACCGCCAGCACCACCGACTTCAGTCGCGGATATGTAACCGTTTACATTAAATACGCCCGCGCTAGAAGCTGGAGTCGCGTTGTAAAAATCTAAATTAAGATCGTAACTTCCTGATGATCCAGAAAGCGAAAATATCGCTCCGTCATTATTTATATTGTCATTATCAACAGCGCCCCAGCCAAAACTCATCGAGTGATGAAAACCGAAAAAAGTATCTGAATATGTTCCGGAATCTGGAACTTTGTAAGTAAATTCTGGCGGAGTAATCCATACGCCGCCGTTAGCTGTTCCACCATCAAAATTAGAGTTTTCGGTTTGTTCGCTATAACCCCATTCTTTTTGTGCATCTATTTTACCTATGAAATTCATGTGCGCTATAATCGGAGATAAAACATATTTTTGCTCTTTCACTTCTTCTTGTGCCAATGGGTAAATATGGTTGTATCCTGAATTTTCTGGTATTCGCCCGATTGGTGTGCCATATTCATATTCTTTTGGATCCCAAGTTTCGTAACTTGTTTCTTTATTTTCAGTTGGACCCCATTCACCACCATATTCTTGACCATCCTGCGTTTTGGTTTCTGCGCGCGCTACAAAGCCAGGCGAACCAATTTGGAAAGGTGAATTCGCTTCTTTTATCTTCAATACTCTTTTTGTATTCCTTTGATGTGAGGTTGTATATTTTCCACCCCTTGATGTTTCATAAACATTAGTGTCGTCTACACTGACGGGAACATAACCCGTATCAATTGGCTCCTCTGGCGGAACGCCGTTGATTCTTGTAGGCGGAGTCCAAGTTGGCGGGTCAAAAACGGCTTCCGCCCACCAATAATGAATGTCTTGTCGCGCTCCGAGTTCGAAATCGTGTTTTCTGTCTGGATCTGTCTGGAAATGAACGCGCACTCGATTTGGCAATGGTCCCGGGCGTGGATTGTAAACCGGTTCATAATCCAGTGGCGCGTCTAATTGCTGATTATAGTAAAAGAACGATTTCATCCAGATATGATTCGCGTTGATTGATTCTCCGTCAGAATTTTCGCCGTATTTGTGTTTATCGTTCTTGCTGTGTCCGGGATGATGATGTCCGTATTTTAACCAACTGCAATATGCCAGCGTAGTATGATCTTCTCTTTCGTCTGCCGCGGTGCCTTCTATTATGTCGGATGGATTTTCAGTTGACTCGTTTAATATTGTTGGTGTGCCTTCTGCGTCTCCTAAATGGCATTCGAACCCGTATCCGGTATCGTCTTGATCGCTTTCTCGTTGATTCCAAGCTATATTCCATTTGGAATTCTCGCGTTGCTTTACCCACCAAAAAGTATGCATCCCGGCGTTTATGCGCCGGTCCAATCCGCCATCGTAAGTGCCATAAACTGCTGTTGAATGAATTGAATCTTCGCCTGTGTGATCCGCGATCATTTCAACAATCGGATAAATCAGGCGTTGATAGTTTGATGCGTCAGTTGCTTGTGTTTGTAAATAGACTTGACCCAACAATGTAGGCTTCCCGTCATTCGCGCATTTTTCTTTTTCAATAACCGGCTGCAAAGTTCCGTCAACGGTATTATAATCAAAATTAGCTAATAATTCTGGTCTAATTCCTGCATAGCCGCCTTCGACATTTTCTTCCGCGTTTCTATTGATGTAAACATTGGTTAGCATTAACAAAGGCGCCCAATAACCATATCCTTTGGTTTCGGTAAACGTAATACCTTTCCCAGCACCTCCAATACTTGCCGGTGGTGTAAAATACCGCGCACCTTTTTCTCCTCCGTCGGTCAGTGTGTAATCGGGATAATCACCTGTTATTCGCGCTATGTAAGCGGTAGCGGCGGCGGAATTGTATCCGCGATGGTCTCGACCTAAAGAATTATCCCATGCTCCTAATACTGCGCCACCTGACATTTTATTCTCCTATTTTTTTTCACCAGTGATGCTTCCGCAATGCTCACAGCGTGCGACTTCGATTATCGTCGTAGATTCGGTAAATTCTTCTTGTGAGTCGAATCTTATTAATATTCCAAGTTTCATCGCATGAACAATAATCATTTCGCCGTCAACATTTCGTATTTGAGCTATCGTGTCTGGTGGACACGGTTCTACAGGTGTAATAAATTTCACGTATTTATCGACATCGCGTTCTGTAATCATTTTCGCTCCTTATTTTATCGCTAACCATTGTCTCATTTTTCGTCTTAAATCTTTTGGCAAATTATCGAGTGTATCCTTTACCGGCGGAATTTGTTCTGCACTTATATGTGTCGTTACGCCTTCGATTCCAAAATTGTAACTTATTGCGCCGATATTTGCAAAAAGTGGAATCGGGTAAATCCCATTATAAGTTTCGTGTCCATCAATTCTATCTGATAATTGATGATAATAAACCATAGCTTCTGATTTTGCGATTGCTTCAATTGCTTTTTTATTTGATGGTTCTTTAGTTACTGACAAAATGACATCATCTTCGTCGTCAGTATCTATTTCATGCCTTGCGACTATCGCGCGGGATATTTTTTCGTAAGCGACAAAACTATTACCTTTCTCCCCTCGTTCTGACGCCTTTATTGTTTCCCAATGCACCTGTTTACGATTATTTGGGACTAAAAACGTTGCTGATAGTAAAACTACTAACCGCCAGTTTGGATTCAGTTTAGTTTTCATAAATGGGATCGCGCCTGTGCTTTTTGGAACTTTCGGAAGGGTATCAGCTATGGCGTCTCGATGAACCATTTGATAATTCACGCCGTGGACATCTGCCATCGGTGATATATTTATTATTCCGGCTTTTTCTTGTCCAGGCACTAAGTTTATAGTGTAATCCGATGTCTGATTTTTTATCACAGTTGTTATGTTTTCATCCATTGGTGCGTGAATAATCGGTTCGCCCATTTTAAGCTCGGAAGTATCTATCCCGAATTCCTCGCAAAAATCAATCGGCGGATAAACCGCTGGAAATACTGTATAATTTGTCCATGCTACAGACGGTAGTATGGTCCCGGATACTGAATCTATAACCATTGTTCTTGATGCACGCAAAGATTCAACAGATTTCATGTAATTTGGATCTATTTGGAAGGTTTGACTCCAATGATTCAATACAAGATTAACTTTAGCGCGATATTCTGGCGTTGACATTATAAGGTCAGTCGCTATCTTTGAGGTTTTGAATTCTTCTATGAGAATATCCCATTTCCAATAATGCCCGAACCACTTATCGAGTATTAATTGTTCGTCGATGTTCCATTCTTCTAAATAGAATTTTATCGGTAAATATGTCCCAGCAGCGATTTCTTTACCCTGAATTGTCATTCTGAACGGTGCTGGTGCAACATTTATCATTGTTGTGTGCAATTTTACTTTACTTGGTTGTTTTTCGAATACTGGCGGTGTTTTTGGATACCCAAAAGTGTCCGGCGCGTCTTTTATTTCTTCACCATCTTCGTGTGCATCAACAATTACAGTATCTTCGCTTAGATATGCTTCTTCTTGCTCGGAAGTGTCAAAATTTGTGTTGAATTCCGCCAATATTTCATATTCTTTGTAAAATCCGATGTTTGCTTTATAAGCGCGTTGTTTCCACAAACTATTTAAGAATAAAGCCCCTGAAGTAGGATTAATATGTTTCTCTTTTTCCTCCAATGTTAATCCGCCCAAAGCTAAATACCGAGTGAAATCGTCGTCGTCTAAATCGTATATGTAAAATTTTCCATCAGGAAAAAACCCTAAATTTCGACGCGCGCGCAATAAATTCGATTCGATTACGTCTTTAACTTGAATACCGATTATATCCTGGTCGTCAGGTTGCGGTCCTTTGTTGTCGGTTTGTCCGGGCAATGGTTTTACTATTTCGATTTCGCCTTCATAAAAATTAAGGTATGATTTTAACATCTCATCCGCGATTTCCAGAGCTGTCCACGGTACTCCGTTGTTAAGCGTCTCAGGATAATAAGCCCACGTTGGCAGTGAATAGACATCTTTTAATTTTCGTGCCAAATCTTCTAGAACTTTATTCCTTGGAATTTTTCTTTTAAGGTTGAACCTTGAAGGATATTGAATATTTTTGAGATAAAACCTCGCGTCTGATATTAATAACGATGACAACCCTTGTCTTTTTTCGATTCTGCGCTCGAGGACGAACAAATTTGGGATCGTTCCCTCGAAATATGCTATCCCGGAAGTCGAAAGCATGTAAATTTTGTATTCAAAACTAATTGCTAAATCTTGAAGCGCCCCGCCAGCTGCATCATAAATGTCGTTTATGGTATCATCTAAATCAACGTAAAAAGTCATGTAAGGCGACAAACCTGAAATAAAACGCCAAATAAAACCTTCTGGACAGGTTATTTGTACGCCACCAAGTTTAAATAATGGGATATATGAAACACCGCCGGAACCCTCGTCGTTTCCTTTTACTAATTTGAAAAACTCATTAATCCGTGTTGCCATAATATTCCTTAAATCGATAATCTTCCAGTTGCCGCGCTCGGCATATCTGTTTGTGGTGCTTGTCGTGCTTGGACGTCACTGCTTAACCAGATAAACGTTCGCGTCATAAATTGTGTGAAAGTGATCGCGCCTTCATCATCTTCAGGAAACACTTCATCCTCCAAGTCGTCTTGCGCGCGCATTAATTTCCAGCCTGGAGTTCCCGGCGCCCATATTTTTCCTGGCATAAAATTTCCTGACCATAAATTTATAGGTTTTTCTGTTGTTGCCGAAATAATTTGTGTCATGTGGATTTCTGCGCCAGGCTCGAATATATCCGCTGTGTGTGACAAAGAATCAGGTTTTTTTAGAATTCTCGACATTGATTCGAAAGTTAAACTTTCTTTGTATCGAAGTGTGTAAATTCCGGCTGATGTTGATTGTTTTAATGTCATTGATACAACAATGGTATTTTGCACGGGGTCACATTCTATCCGTTTTGTGTTGATTTGTGCATCCGATTCGAACGTGTCACCCAATATCGTTAATAAGGTTCCTCTGATGTCATCATCGAATAAATCTTCAAGCTCTTTCGATGTATAAGTTTTCTTAGATACTAAAACGTCAACAATCGCATGAATATTATAATTGAAAGTTGCTTCCGCTACTGGAATTGGACCAGATTGTTTGCCTTGTAAAAATGCGTATTCTGGAGCAGTGGCGATTGATATTTTACCAGCATCTTTTACGATTCTGATTGACCGCCATTTGTAAGAATCGCCCGAAGCACCTTTTACAACCAATCTTTGTTGATAAGATAAAGAAAAGTTTATCCGTGTATCTGTTTCGTTATAGTTTTTAACTTCTGGTTGCAATTCCCAGTCACCACCGAAATCTGTCAGCCATAATTCCGCGACTGCCTTGGCGCCTGAAGTGGCGTTTGCATAATTAGTTTCTGCGTCGGTTCCAGAAGCGGCTGTGTAAACGCCGGTAAATTCCGCGTTCATTAATTCTGATGTGGTGAACCGTAAATCGACAGTCAAATCACTCATTCCAGCGGCATAAGGCGTTTTTCCGGTGGCGGCGATGCCTAAAACGTCTGAAGGTAGTTCAATTGTGAAAGAAGCGCGGCATAAATAAGTGAAGCCGACTGATTCCAAGCGGTCGAACTTCCCGGATATTTCAATAGCGGTTTTATCCGCTACCGCGAAAGTATAATTTGTCGATAATCCCTTTTTTACTGTTAATTTTTGATTATTTTTATTTATTGCCGATCGCGCCGCGGTTTCGAGAGCAAGTAATCCAGAATCAGACGAACTTTGAAGCAAAAAAGCAATTGTGTAGGTCGCCTGACGTCCAACTTGCGTGTAGCTTGGATCCCCAACTGGATTAAGTATCGTGTAGTCCCCATATTTTGGTGCTATTGTCATTTATCACCTGTCATCAACTTTCTTTACTTTATAAGATTTAATTAATTGATCGATATCGGTTTGTTTCTGTTCTTGGGCGCCCCGCATTTTAACTTCAATATATCCCGCTTCCCTTTCGTCTAAAGTGCGTCCGACCGCTGCGCCGCCATATTTTGCAGCTTGCGTTTGTGCGTCAACTGATCGTTTTGCTTGCGCTGCATAAATATCTGCGAGTTCACTCTTTTCAGTGTGCGATAGTTTCTCCAAAAGTCCTGCTTTTTGCAATTCCTGAAATTGTCCGCCTAATCCCGATACGGTTTCCGACTCCATCATGCTTATTTTCCGTGTTATTCCGTCGAATAACGCCACCGCGATATCAGAAGCCCATTTCGATAATTGGTGTTTGGACATTGTGTCCATTTGTCCTGCGGAACCAGCGGTTAAAGCTGCGCTTGTGCCAGTATAAATTGACGCTTTTGTCGCCTGCCGTCCAACATCTATCGCTGTACGCAAATTTGATGTCATCGGGTCAGTTAAGCTTGATATTCCGGTTCCAACTGTTGTTAAAGCGCCGACCTGCGTCGCGGTCAGTCCTCCTCCTTCTTTATCAAAAATCCCGCCGGTTATTTCATTTTTGACATATTCGAAAGCGGCTGACAATCCTTTGGGACTCGCTTCTTCTTCGTCCGCGATTCTTTTTTCGCGTTTTTCGCCTTCTTGCTGTGTTTCTGATCGGATTTCAGAATGATGTTCGCGCAATGCTTCCAGGAACGCTTCTTTTATTGTTTCCTTCAAGCGCATATCGTCGTCTGAACTCGATGTCATTTCAGGCTGTTCAACATCGAATCTGCTTATTCCTGGCGGTAAATTCTGCTTTTTTGCCATTTCTTACCTAATTTGTTTCATAAAACCCGAATAATATGCAGGAAGCGTATGCGTCTGAATCCGGAGACGCCGCCACAACGTAAACATCTGATTTTTCCTCGATTTTATACGGGAATTCAACAAATATGTTCGATGTGTTATTCTCGATTGAACAAATTATAGATTTTGTAAGCGGTGAACCGAATTTTTTGTAAATAATCGCAAAATTCGCTATTTTTATGTTGGACTCACTCATATTCAGGCTGCAAACATACAAAGTTTTACCAACTGGCACTGTAAAGTAAACACCGGATGATTTATTATACCCCGCAGGGATGTAGCCGATGGTATTTGTGTCGGCGTTATCATTTATCGTGATATTCCCGGCATTATCGAGTTCGGTCCCGACTGTTTTTACCTCGGCGCCTAGAAATCTGAGATAAGTATTCGCGGTTTCCTTCGCCGCTGCACCTGACATGATGACTGTTTCGGTTTGAATCGCATAATCGGCGTCAAGTCCTGTTATTTCTATTGTACGCGCGCCCACACCGTCAGAAGTGTCCTTACCGTCGGAACTTTTCACTTGCAGTTTTTCAGCAGCCGATAACCATGTGAAAGCACCGCCTTTTTCCCAAATACCTTCGTCAGTTGTGTCAACGTCTGCATTTATACCTGATAATCGAACCGGAATTAACCCCGGGAACTTCCCCATGCCAATTAACGACAGAATTCCCGCTGAAATCCCTAATTCTTTCATGTAATTTTGTATTTGCATTGTCATTTGTACCTCCTATGTTATCTCGAACGGTGAAATAAATATTATTGTTAATGCTGATACCCATTGAGCATTTTTTGAGACAGGATAGCCCGATTTCTTGACATTTTTGATATATCCTTGATTCGCATCGCTTTGACGATATTCCGACAGTAATTTCTCGATAATTGTCTTATGTTCGAATACTTCTTTGGTATTTTTCACACCCCAGGAATCATTTTGTGATTTAACGATGATTGTTACTAATATTGTTACCAGTCCGCGTTTATCAGTATCGGAAATATTCATGTCCGCGTTGACAATCTGTATGAAAACCTGTTTATCAGGATGATTCTGGAGCTTTTTTTGAGGGAACGAGTCAATAATTTTAGTACGCTTATAGCCGGCAGCGACTATAAGCGTTTCAATTGACTTCGCGATAGTGTATTCGTCAGCCATTTACTCTCCAGGTTGATTAAAGTCCAATATTCCTTCTAAAGATCGCTCTGATTCATCTAAAATCGTATCAATTAATGAATCCTCAGCTTCATCCTCTTTCCCTATCTTCTGGATGATAATTTGTCTCATTTTTTCCGGTTCTGTCTGTAATATTATTTTGTCGAGCAGGTTTCTGTAATATCCTACTTCGGAAATCTGTAAAAGTATCATAGCGTCAACAAATTTCGAAGCCGTGATTAGAATATTGAACTCCTGAAGTAATGGAACGCCGCCATAATGCATAATCCGCGCCAGGTTTTCTTCAGTAGCGGGATTAATTACTTCTAGCTTTTTTTCATCATTCGGCATTAGTTCCCCTTATTATTTAATCGTCAACGTTAAATCCCAACCTTCTTGCAACACCTTTCAGTCTTTTTTGTTCTTTCTGAACCCATTCAGGAAATTCTTCACTAGTTTCAAAGTTTCCGCCACCAATCATGATTTGTATTGCCATGTCGTAATCATCTTGTGACATATTTTCAGGTTTGTCCGGCTTTTTATATCCATCTTCAGGTTTGTCCGAATCCGATGAAAATTTCACTTCTTTCTTCTGGGGAATGTTCTCTGGGTCAACGTCCCCGCGTTTTTGCTGTTTTGCGCGCTTTGGCTCTTTCTTTTTCAGGTAAGTTGTTGTGGTAACAGTGGTTTTTACAGGTTTTACCTTCTTTTTCAACTGTTTTTTATCACCAGCCCGGAATTTCAGCTTTGAATCAAAAGTTTCGATCTTAATTGTGGATTTCTCAGGTGTTTTTACCTCTTTCGTCTGAAATCCCAATGTTTTGACACTTCCAAATTGCTGGTTATTTTCTGCTAATATTTGTTGGACGTCGGCTAAATCTATGTCATCTTCACCTGTAATTGACCATGCGTTCCATGCGTCTTGGGCGGTAACTCCAAGATTTCTGGCTTCGAGGACTTCTTCAGGCGTTAAATAAAATCCGTTATCTTGGAAAGATGCGATATCATCATAACTAACACCCAAATCGTCGGCTAAATCGAGATATTCGTCGTCGATATTGTCGTAATTCTCTTTGTAATAACTGCGTTGCTCGATTTCGTCAGGTGTATAATTTCTTTGCTGTTTTTGTTGCTGCTGTGCAGGTGGTTGTGGTGCCGGTTGCTGTGTCTGTTGAGTTCCGTCCGTTTTTGGTTGTGTTCCGTCCGTTTTTGGTTGAGTTTCGTCGGTTTTTGGTGCGGTTTCATCTGTTTTTGGTGCGGTTTCACCGCCAGCGCCGGCATTTTGTGAGAATTCACCGGTATTTTCGGGATTCCCGCCCCGAGAATACTCCCTTTCACCTGAAGCCGCAAAACCCATCTTTTTTGCACTTTCCATGTATGCTTTCTTGAAAACGGGGTCAGATTCAAACTTCAGCTTCGTTTCTGTGGAAAAAGGCATCATACAAGGTTGTGGACCCATTTTGTCATCAATTATTTCAAGATGTTTACCTGAATCGATGTCTTCAATGATTTTCAATGCTTTTTGTTTCTGTTTCTCGGCTTGGATGAGAGCTTTTTCCTTTGCCATTTCTTTTATGTCGGTTTTCCCGTCTTTGTACGCGCGAATCAAATCATTTGTCCACAAATCGAGTTTCTGCGCTTCATGGATGTCATCTGTAGTAAATCCGAGGAAATACATGTCGTCCCAGTCGGTATATCCGTCATTCGCGAGAATTGACTGTATAATTTTCTCTTTCCCGATGGGATCAGATGAAAAAATTAGTTTTTTTGATGCGAATTCAGTTTTTTTCATGGATTTTCTTTTAAGTTTCAGTTCCTTGATTTTTTTATCATGCTCTTTTAACTCTTTTTCACGTTCTTTGAGTATTTTAAGGTGAGCTTTCCTGAGTTCTTCATCAATAACCTCAAATTCATCACTAATTTTATCGAATTCATTCACAATATCCTGAAGTTTCGCGCGTTTTTGCTGTATTGCTTCGATTTCTTTATCAATTTCAGATTTTGATG
>DAOWBJ010000239.1 GCA_030634125.1 Victivallales bacterium | reverse complement strand
GGAATGCGAATATCCCACGGGTTTTACCCGCGGCTATTTAATATTACCCCATTGGGGTAATTTAAATATAAATACACAGTCATCCCATGGAAAATAAAGTATGTTTGCTAAAAGTAGTCACAGGAGCAGCTTGCTCCGTGACAAAGACTTCTGGTTGACTAAAGTTATTGAGCTTGTCGAGCACAAAGGTCGCGGTGCAAGGCTGCACTCGCGACTACTTAGTTGCTGGAAATGAAAAATGGGGGTAACGAGAAGTGCGCAAGCGTAAGCTCAAAATTACTTGAAAGTGATATAAATATTAAGTTTTCACTCGTGCAAAGCATACTATTCCCATGATACTTCTAATAAAATATATTCGTTTTTCTGTTTATCTTTAGCTATGTATGTACTATGAAGAACTTCGCGCGATAAAGTTTTACCCTTGGTTTTTCTGGAAAAATTCCACTTCCATATATATCTGATAATTAAAGGATTGGATATTGAACCTATATATTCTTGTGATTCCAATTTTCCGTATCTTTTAGTTACAGCTTTATGCCATTGATTAAATTTTTTCTTGCTCATTTTCCTGCTTTTGCAAAAAGAATCATAATCTTTATCTTTCACTGATTTATAAAAATTACCCGCTTTGGATATAGCGAATTTTTTTGCTTCAGCTTCTTCTTTCTCTGAAAATCTGGTAAGGTTATCTTTTATTTGTTTTATTTCGGCGTTCCTTGTTTTTATTGCTTTAGCCCTGGCAATTTTTGCTTTTTCCTTTTCAGTCGTGGCGCAACCACTGATAAGCATGAGAACACTTAAGAGCATAAGGCCTGATTTTAAAAATTTCATAATATTCCTCTCCCAAAATAAAAGATTTTTATTTCTGTTTTACTTCAATGGAAAACATACTGCTTCTGACTTTTACGCTATGTAAATTTAATTCCGCCAGCATCAAAAACTTTTTCGTTTCACCTTTCTTTAACTTAAGATCCTTTAAAAAATCAAGTTTTCTTGTAACCAGCACGGAATTTTTCGGCATCAGCACTAATTCAAAACGCAATGCCTTATCTTCGATTTTTGGACTGACTTTTGTCCAGTTTTCAGCAATAAATTTTTTAACGCGTAAATTAAATGGACGATAATACAAAATAACATTATCAGGAGTTTTCATGTACCATTCGTCAATACGAATTTTTTTGCCGGCAAAGTTTCTCAGTCTTAGTTTGACAGTTGCGTCTTTATCCAGAGTAATGGTCTCGTTATTTCCAACCGGGTAAAGGACCAAATAATAATTTTTAAGTTCTTTGTAACTTTTTTTAGTGAGCGAGTTGTCTCTGAAATTACCTCTCAAGCCCTTTGGGTTTTCCTTAACCACAGTTTTTATACATGACGGCAGTAGTGTCGTAACTGCCGTACTCAGGAGGCCAATCAAAATAATGTACCACAACGTTCTCATTAATAATCCTCGTTTTTTTAACGTCTTCTCTTTCGTGTCTGGCGATCACCGATTCTGGTGCGAAAAACAAATATACAAACAAATACTGATGTTATTCCAAGAACTATCATACTCGCATCGGTTTTAAAAAGTTCATTAACCGTGGTTTCTTTTGCTCCTTCAAGGAAAGTATTTTTATTAAAATTAACTACTCCGAGCAAGACATAGTAAGCTCCCCACCACAAGAGAGTGCAAACTGTCGAAGCAATCACTTTGGTCATTTTATCCCCCAGCCAGAGACCTAATTCCCGGGCGGGAAATGAAGCGTATAAAGGACCAATACTTTTTCTTTTACTCATAATTAATTACTTTATATAAATTTACATATTCACTAAACATAATACGAGCATAGTCATTATGCAAATCACTAAAGTTAAAATATTGAGGCAATTGCAGAAGTATCGCAACACGTCAGTTTAATGTCAAAATGCATAAAAGTAGTCGCAGGTGCGGCTCGCACCGCGACAAAAGTTCGCTCCAAGCCCAAGATTACAGCCCGATTAAGATCGTTATGTGCCGGAGCAAGGCTGCTCCTGGCACTACATAAGAAAAAAGAGTGACGCCTTACGAAGTATCCACAACAGCTTACCCCCGGCGGGATGATTTAACTAATTTTCATTTTATTTTAACTTGTTAATGATTAGTTTTGACTGTAATTTAGGTGGTGATAAAATTAAAACAAATTAAAAACATGAACTATGAATAAAAAAGAATTATTAGCGACGCTTGAATCATTCGGCATGCGACCTGGTAAAATACTTGGACAGAATTTCTTGATAGACAATAATCTGCTTGAGTTTATCGTGCGTACTGCCGCGCCTGCGAGAGGTGAAATTATTCTCGAAGCCGGTCCCGGTTTTGGAGCTTTGACGCGTCCTCTATTGGAATCCGGAGCGGAAGTCTACGCGATTGAATTCGACCGGCGTGTGTGTGAATATTTGCGTGATAATATCAAAGAACCGAATTTTCATCTGATAGAGGGTGATGCATGCCGTGTGGATATCGCCTCGATTATTCCCAAAGGCAAAAAGTTCAGGGCTATCGCGAACCTGCCTTATTCCATCAGCAGTATTTTTGTCGCGCGTTTACTCGAACTGCCTGAGCCACCGGAACAAATGGTGTTTATGCTGCAAAAAGAAATGGCGGAACGTCTCGCGGCTGTTCCAAATACTAAAGATTACGGCTCGCTTTCAGTGCGGGCGCAGCAGCTTTATGACGTCAGGATTTTACGCAAAGTTCCACCGCAGGTATTTCACCCGCGACCGAGAGTTGACTCAGCTATAGCCGGATTCACACTCAAGGATCGCGAAAATATGCCTGGTTTTGATCTCAGAATGCGCCTGAATGGAATTGTCAAAGTTGCTTTCGCGCAGCGGCGCAAAAAAATTCTCAAGCCCCTGGCTGCTGTTTACGGTCTGGAAAATGTCGAGCAGGCTTTGGAGAAACTAAACATTTCCAGCCTTGCCCGTTCCGGGGAACTTAGCGTTGAGCAGTACGAAGAGTTAGCAAAACTTCTTTAAAATGGTTTTAGAATATGGATAAACGAGTTTACCAAAAATATTTAAAACGTTCAGAAACTCGTACTCTGGAACCCTTTGCTCCAAGAGATCAATTTTCAGGCGCGGTGGTGATCCCCGCTTTGGCTGAATACGATTTCCTGCCGGAAACTCTATCCAGTCTGGCAAAATGTAAACCCGCCTCAAACTCTACTATAGTTGTGATTATCATTAACAGTTCAACTGAAAGCTCAGCCGGTAAACTTGCTGAAAACGTGAAAACTCTGGGGGCATTGCGAGCCGGAGATAAAGAATTTTGCGGAGAATTGGAGATTGGCAAAGAACTTTTCTGGATCAACGCGACTTCCGCGAAAAAACAGATTTCAGCTAAAGGCGGAGTTGGCGAAGCGCGTAAAATAGCTATGGATTCCTGCTTGGAAATACTTGAGCCGGATAGTTTATTCTTTTGCCTGGATGCGGATACTCTGGTCAGCGAAAATTATTTATCCGCGGCTTATGAATATTTTCAAAAACACAAAAAAAACCAGGCGGCGACGATGAATTTTGCTCATCGTGCCGGGAAAACCGATGTTGAACACGCGGCGATAGAGATTTATGAAAGTTTCATGCGTTATTATGTGCGCGGTCTGGAGTTTGCCGGATCGCCTTACGCTTTTTACGCTTTGGGGTCGGCAATAATCTGCCGTGCGGAGGCTTACGTCAGGGCAGGGGGCATGCGTGCCCGCAATGGCGGAGAGGATTTCTATTTCATGCAGGCGGTCAGCAAATTCGGACATT
>DAOWBJ010000005.1 GCA_030634125.1 Victivallales bacterium | reverse complement strand
ATAATTCAGGATTTGCAAAAGAAATACCCAAATCGGATTAATGCTCAGGCCGGTCCCCAGGCATGCACCAAAATGTGGCGGCAAATAGAAAAAGCCGTCAATGGCGACGAAGAAGTCGCCCGGGCGGTTCGTTGCGGCTTCCTCGGCAGTTGCGGCTGTGTCTGGAGTAAACTGGCAATTCTTGCCGATGGGACAATAGTTCCGTGCAATCAATTGTCGCAAATGGAGCTGGGACGTATTAACTATGACGGTCTGCGCGATGTCTGGCTGAACAGCCCGGTTTTGAACGAGATGCGGAAAAGAGTGGAAGTTAAACTTTCTGAATTCGATTCATGCCGCGATTGCGAATACCGGGAATTCTGCCGTGGCGGTTGTCCCGCTACCGCGTATACCTTTTTCGGCAGTACCAGCGTTCCTAATCTGGCTATTGATTCCTGCTATCGTGAATTTTTAAAACAAGGCGGCGTACTGCCACCGGAAATATAAGGGATTTTAATGTCGAAAAATAAAGAATTTAAAATCAATACTTCAGATTTACAGGAAAATATTCCAAGTCTGAATACTATTTATTTTTACCTGACCGAAGGCTGTAACTGTAAATGCCGCCATTGCTGGATTACTCCAAAATATGAAGCCGGCGGAGAAGGCAAATGGTCCTACGTGGCTTTACCTGCATTCAAAAAAATCATAAAACAGGGACTCAAGCTAGGCTTAAGCTCAGTAAAACTTACAGGCGGCGAGCCCCTGATCCACCCCGATATTCTCGATATCCTTAAATATGTCGAGAGTACCGGCCTGAGACTGGTTGTTGAGACTAATGGACTCGCGTGCACACCGGAAATTGCGGAGGCTATCAAACGCTGCACTAATCCTTTTGTTTCAATCAGCCTTGACGGAGCGAAGCCCGATACCCACAACTGGGTTCGCGGAGTTGATAACGCGTATGACGGAGCCCTTAACGGCGTACATAATCTGGTTGAAGTTGGTATTCATCCACAGCTGATTATGTCCTTAGTCAGGCGCAATAAAGATCAGATTGAAGAGCTTGTGGAGCTGGCTGAAGGAATCGGCGCCGGCTCCGTAAAATTCAACCTGGTGGCTCCGGTAATGGATCGAGGCGAGCAAATGTCTGAACAGAATGAACTTCTGAATATTAAAGAATTTATAGAGATCGGCAAAAAAATTGAACAGGAAATTCAACAAAAAAGCAAAGTCAGACTATATTATTCTCATCCTTTCGCATTCAAAAGCCTATCAACTCTTTTTGAAAAAAATGACAGAGGGAAGTGCGGGATTTTCGGCATAATAGGAGTGCTGGGTTCCGGCAAGTACGCACTTTGCGGAATTGGAGAAAGTGTCCCCGAAATGATTTTCGGAGATGTCCAAAAGGATAAACTCGCGGACATCTGGCATAACAACGCTTTGTTGAATGAAATCCGGGAGGGACTACCCCAAAAACTTGAAGGAATATGCGGCGACTGCATAATGAAATCAATGTGTCTTGGGCAGTGTATAGCCAATAATTATTTTGTCCATCATAATCTTTTCGGCTCCCACTGGTTTTGCGAGGAAGCACACAAAATAAAGCTTTTCCCGGAATCAAGACTCACTCCAGGCAGTAAATCAGCAAGAGAACTTATTTCATAAACATTCATGCCGCTGTGGGCGTTGTGCCTTTCTATTTAAAGATAATGTCTAAAATCTTTTTAACGTCGCCGCCGCCTTTTTCTAAAATTTCACCGGTGGTATCCAGTATGGTAAAGGCGTTGGCAGTCATAAACTTAAGAGTTGTCGCGGTATAGTTGATTTTAGGTTTTTCTACAGTTCCTGACATATCAACCGGCAAAATTATTCCATTGACATTCAAGCTTGATTTTAAGTCCAGAACCTGGCGCGATCCCAAACCAAAATTTCCGGCAAAACTTAAATTTTTGACAATCTTACCATTCAACTGAAAATCTATTATGTGAATTATTGCATCTCTGGACTCAAGGCGCATTTTCCCGTCGGTAAAATTAAGAACTTTCATATCCCTCTGAAATTCCAGAACATAGCGTGCCGCCTGTCCCATAGCCTGAACTGCTTTATCGGGTATCATCTTTTGAATCTCGACCATGATTTCGAATGGAAGCAGGAGAATTTTTCCCATTCTGGTCTTGCTCAAATCATTAGCTATTTTTACATTCGCGAAATCGGTTTTAGCATACCCGTTCATGTTGTCCCACAAAGCAACCGGCTGTAATCCTGTACCCGACAGCTTTACATTTAAATTTTTGAGTGTTACTTTTAGTTTTTGAAAATCATCTTTTAAGAAAGAATGAATTATTGGATTTAGATTAAATTCATTGCTTTTAAGATCAACATTATATTTAACCCCTTTTACGCTACTCAAAAAATCACCCTTGAAATTCATTTTATCTTTATTGCTGGTTATTTGCAGGTGTTCTATATCGATTTTACGCCCTTTTCCAAGTATTCTGCCGTTTACATGCGCTGTCAATGCTGAGCTGCACTTAATCCCGCGCAAATCCATGAGCAGAACATAAGATTTTTTCCCGAGATCAAACTGCAACGGCTCAGGCGGTTCTAATGACGCAGTCCTCCTGACAACAGTTTTTTCAGGCGGCACTTTGCCGGTCTTATATCCTGACGCGGCTTCAATTTTCGGCGCAAAAAGTTTTTCAATTTTACTGATGTCAATAATTTTTGAACTCAATTTAAGAACAACTGGTTTACCTGAATTACTTGCGGGCAAAATTGTGGAACCATCTATAGTCACAATTTCTCCGTCCTTGCTGTTCAGCCTGACAAAGAATTTTTCACAAAAGAACAAGTCGGATTTTAGTATCATATCGAATGAACTTTCCCCCTCTACAGCCGCAGTTGCTGAGCCGCCGAGCAAGTGTACAATATCGAGATGTGATTTGACCCGCCAGTTTTTGAAATTATCCAGAATATTAACTTTAAGACTGCCTTTGAGAGTTCCACTTTTTAATTTGCCGGGAGTTATGATATTCAAGGAATGATGATTTAAATGATCCAAAGAGAGATCGAGTTTACCGTTTCCTTTAGATAGTTTTAAATCCCCGAAACCACGAAGTCCCAGTATTACGCGTTTCTCTTTTCGCATTCCACAGACAAATTCCTTTATCTTTATTTCATCAAAATCAATTATGGATGTTGTGAATCCCAGTTTAAAACGCAAATGCTTAAAGATTCTCTTCATGCTTAATAATTCAAGTTCATCAACATTGAGAACTGAATTCAGAGTTATGGATTTAAAGTCATTTTTAATTTTAGCGATAATTTTACCGTTCAGGCAGCCACCCAGTAAAGTATCGTCATTGATGAGTTTTTTGAATTGTTTTATTGATAAATTATTTACAGTCAAAACAGATGTGGATTTTTTTCCGAAATTTTCCATCATGCCATCGTACGGCTGAATTGACAGATTTAAAACTTTTTTGTTTTGCTGAAAAACATTAAGATTCACCGGATTTAATTTTATCGTGCCCTCGTCCAATCTGATATTACCGCTTGATGCCGCGGATAATGAAAATGCTTCGAGTTTTGCAGTAATCCGGGTAATGTCATTTATTGTTTCCGGGGGCAGAGGCAGACTTGTGATTTTTTGACTGGGAAAATTCAACAGGTTTAAAGAAAAATCAGCCTTATGCTTTTCAAAGTCAGCATTTGCGACTCCGGCAAAACTCAATACACTTTTTTGTTTATTCTTGAGATTAAGATGAAATTCGGGAATTGAGAGAAAAAGATTTTTGCTTATAAAACCTGACATTTTCTGTTCAAACCCAAGGTCTTTGAAGCGTCTGGAGTCTATTTGAAAATCTAAATTACTGCCTTTTATTTTCGCGCCGAAACGTAATTTCCGTTTATAGTCAAGAATACAAACCAAATCACCGTCAAGTTGTCCGCTATGCAAAATGAAATTTTCATCCGGCGATTGCAGTAACTTTATTATACTCAAGTCCAACTGCCGTAACTCCAAAGAAATTTGTGGCTTTCGCTCTTTGTGGAATTCTTGTTTGTCAAACAAATAAGTAAAGGCACGATCCGTACTTAGTGATAAAACTTTTTTGTCCCGGTCTTTCAACTCTGTAGTGAAATACTTAACGTTTAAGGTTTTCCGGGAATTATCAAAATTAAAATCATATTTTGAATTTAAGCTTAAATTCGGCAGCTTATATTTTTTGCCGCCAATCACCGCGTCATTTCCGCGTGTTAGTTTCAGTTTCCCTGCCCCTGCAAATCCACATGCTGAATATTTAAAATCACTCACCCAGTTCACTCCGACTTTACCGGGATTCACTTGATGGGCAAACTGAGAGATAATACTGATTATTTCCGAGGAAAGCGGGGCTATTTTTATTTTTCCCTGTACCTTAAAAGGATCAAAATTAATATAGGAACTTAGCTGAACATCGGTTTTAATAAATTCTTTATCTGCCTGGCGTAAAGAGAATTTTTTGATCACAATACTTTTTTTGTCGCCATGTGCCTCTACGTCAAAAGTCAGGCTGCTGTTATTTATTTTCACCTCGTTAATCACACCGTCAAGTTTATCCAGTTTACTGGCAAGCTTGAGTTCATAAGGACGCAGGTAGTCATCAAAAGCGGCAGTTAGTGTGAGATTCCAATCCCCCTGCTCTACTGTAATCCCGCTGTTGCTCTTGATTGACACGCGGGATTTCAAAGTCAAAGTACCGGGCTTATTATTTTTTAATTCAGACAGATTAATATTCATGTCCTGAAATTCCATTCGATCGGAAGCTTTACTTATCTCGCCTAAGGCCAGAACAAAAGAGGAATTTGTGATTTGAATATTTTTTAAATCAAAAAAGACTTTTTCAGGCTTCTCGTATTCAACATGTTTAACAGGCGGAGCCGAAGAAATCGTTTTTTTGATGACTATATTAGAAATAACCTGCCGCGGTGATTCGTAATTCCACCTGCCGTCGGAATCTTTGGCTATCGTGATTACCGCTTTATCAAGCAAAACATCCCGAAAAACGAAACGTCCTCCCAGTAAATCAAAAAGCGAAAAACTGCCGGAAAGTTTTTCAGCTTTCAGCAAAGGTGTTTTCCCGAACCATATTAAAACATTTTTTGCCTTCAAGCGGGATTTAAATATAGATAAGTCAACTTCCGCGGCATCGATCCGCAAATCAATCGAATCGCTTAGCATAGGCAGGACAACTCCAGTTATAAACACCGAACTTGTCATTAACCAGAAAGCAGTCAAGCTTAATAAAATCAAACTCGATAAAGTTATAATAAAAATCTTTAAAAACTTCTTTTTTCCCTTTGCTTCAGTAGTCACAATTTACACCTCCTCACTTTATTCAAGCATTCTGTGAAAACATATTCTGCAATTCTGCCTGGAAAGCTTTTAAATCATCTTCAGTGGGTTTACCTTCTGTTTTTTCCATACCGAGGCGTCCAGTCTGGTCAAGCATCCAGTTACCGGAAGCTCCCGACGGGAATTTCACGCTGCCGTGCGCTACAGAGCCGGGTTTAACTAACTTGCTTAGCTCAACAATACATTTGCCATCACTGTCGGCAGGGGCATCGTCTTTTTCCGCATCTTTTTCCGCATCTTTTTCCGCTTCCGCGGCTTCTTTCCCGGCTTTTTCTTCAGCCGTTTCTTTCTCGGCTTCTTTTTCCCAGTCGATGCTGTCCAGAGTTGAAGCCATCAAACGTACATCCAGAAAAGTCATGCGCTTTTTGAATTTTTCTTCAATAAGTTTCTGGATTTCTGCCAGAGAAACTTCTTCTTTAATCTTTTTCGCCATAAACTTTTTAATTTCATTTTCGTTGGACATTAAACTATTTCCTTTTTGTTTATAAATGTTTTACACTCTCATTATATAAAAATAACACCCATAGTGATGAAATGAAACCCCTAAATAGTATTTTTTGGATTAATACATTTGTTAAAAAGCATTTTTAAGGTAAATTAAGAGTTTCAGACAACTAAAGATAATTCAAATTTAATAAAGGAATTATAGATTATGCGTAGCGATATCATGAAAAAAGGATACGAAAGAGCACCACACCGCTCTTTGATGATGGCAACAGGAATCAAAGCCGAAGACATAAAAAAACCGTTTATCGGAGTTTGCAACTCTTATACTAATATTGTCCCCGGACACGCCCATTTGGATAAAGTCGGCGAACTTGTCTGCGAAGAAATCCGCAAAGCCGGCGGTGTTCCTTATATATTCAATACAATCGCCATCTGCGACGGCATCGCTATGGGACATGACGGAATGAAGTATTCACTCCCAAGCCGTGAACTTATCGCCGACTGCGTTGAATCTATGGGCAAAGCTCATCCTTTTGACGCGATGATCTGCATACCTAACTGCGACAAAATAATCCCGGGCATGCTCATGGGAGCAATGCGCCTGGATATTCCAACTATATTCGCTTCCGGCGGTCCGATGGCGGCTGGTAAAAGCGCTAAAGGCGTTGTTACTGATCTGGTAACTGTTTTTGAAGGCGTTGCCGAACACAAAATCGGCAAAATCGGCGACGAAGAATTAAAAGACCTCGAATGCAGTTCATGTCCGGGCGCAGGCTCTTGTTCAGGAATGTTCACCGCGAACAGTATGAATTGTCTTTGCGAGGCGTTGGGTATCGCCCTGCCCGGCAACGGCACAATCCTGGCAACCTGGCCGGAACGCGAAGAATTATGGCGTGCTTCATCCCGCCGGATTGTAGAATTAGCTTTGGTCGGAACTCCGACCGCAAAACAATTTGCCACTGACGACGCTTTCCATAACGCTTTGACTTTAGACATGGCAATGGGCGGAAGCACCAATACTGTACTGCATACATTAGCGATAGCCAGCGAGGCCGGCACACAGCTTGATTTAAAATTATTGGATGAGATCAGCAGCAAAACTCCAAATATATCCAAAGTTTCACCATCCAGCCAATACCACATGGAAGACGTTCATAAAGCCGGCGGAATCATGGCTATCCTCAAAGAAGTAAGCAAACGTCCGGGCTTAGTCAAAATGGATGCTCTAACTGTTTCCGGCAAAACCATGGGCGAACAACTCGCCGAATCCAGCGATCCGGACGGAACTGTTATCCGCAAACTGGATAATCCTTACAGCGAAAAAGGCGGTTTGGCTATATTATTCGGTAATTTAGCGCAAAAAGGCTGTGTTGTTAAAACCGCCGGAGTCGCGCCTGAAATGTTAGTTCACCGTGGTCCCGCGGTAATTTTTGAAAGTCAGGAAGAGGCCTGTGAAGGAATTCTCGACGGCTTGGTAAAGGCCGGTGATGTAGTCGTAATCCGTTACGAAGGCCCCAAGGGCGGTCCAGGAATGCAGGAAATGCTTGCTCCGACAAGTTACATCATGGGACGTGGTTTAGGCGAAAAAGTCGCCTTGATCACAGACGGACGTTTCAGCGGCGGCACACACGGAGCCTGTATCGGACATGTCAGTCCTGAAGCCGCGGCGGGCGGAATCATCGGGCTGGTTGAGCCCGGCGACATGATCAGCATCGACATTCCAAAGCGCAGTATGCAACTTGACGTTTCAGACGAAGTTCTCGCGGAACGCAAAAAGAATTGGACACCTCGTGAGCCTAAAATCACAACCGGCTGGTTAGCCCGTTACGCAATGGTAGCGACAAGCGCCGACACCGGAGCAGTCTTAAGAGTACCAAAATAAGCCGGGAGCGCCGGTCGCCAGACCGGCATCTTTTTAAATGAGTTTATTTAACCGTAACATATATCAACACACATCGGACATGACCGATGATTTATCTGGTACTCCCGCTCCATCATTTTTGTCAAAGTGGTTTGGCGGAGTAATAGTTCCTTTATGTATTTTGATCTATGCATTACGCTGCTACATATTACAAAAAGCAGTATTTATCGGAAGACATGGCTCTGATTTAAAACTTTCCGGTATTCCCGCAGTATTTATGGGACTTGCCTGGTTAAGTGCTGCATTCTTTCTGCATTTCCACTATTTCTGATCTTCCCGTAAACGACTTTATGTCTTCGCCGATTTGGGAAAAACATTAGCATTATTCTGTCTAATTGGCACATATGGTAAACCAGGCAAAGAACGATATATTGCATTGTAACCATAAAACACTAATTCCTTATTCTTTGATAATTTTTTTCAACTGTCAAAGATAGTATTAATTAGTGTTGTTTGCAAGTTATTGTAAAATACTACCTACATCAAAAAGTTAGAAAATCCTCACGCGCCTGAACTGCAGTCACTTTATTTCAATGAGTTCGATGCCGGCGATTATAGCGAAATCAGCCAGGAATTCTGAACTTAATGCATGAGCGTAAACCGTATGGTGTGCTCCACCTGCTTCGATCCAGAGCCTGGTACCGGACGCAAAATCAGGTTTGGGTATTCAAAGCGTCCGCGCGACCGGCAAGTTTGGTAATTCGGTTGGTGTAACTGCTTCAACTTCGTTGACAATCAGGCGGAAATGATTGCCTAAGTCGATCATGCCGGCATTCAAGGCCGGACCTGCCGGACAATTAAACACCAGTCGAGCGGGGTCGGCTTTGCCGCCGATTCCCAGAGGATGTACTTCCAAAGTCGGTTTGCCATCAGCGATTGACGGGCAGACTTCCAACATGTGCGCGCCGAGGACTCTTTCCCGTCCCATTTCGAGATGATAGGTATAATCTTCCATAAAGCTAACGCCGCTATCAAGTCCTGCCGCCATAACTTTCATACTGCGGGTCAATGCCGCTGTTTTCCAGTCGCCTTCGGCTCCAAATCCGTAACCGTCAGCCATTAAACGCTGCGAAGCCAGCCCAGGGAGTTGATGTAAACCATGAAGATTTTCGAAAGTTGTAGTGAAAGCGGAAAAATTGCCTTCTTCCAGGAATCTGCGAATTCCGATTTCCTGTTTTGCCGCTTCACGGATTGAATGGTCAAAAATAACTGTATATTTATCCTGATATTCTTCCATAAGAAAATCTATTTCTTTTTCGGAAACGCTGTTGATATATTTAACGATATCTCCAACTCCGTAACCATTAACAGAGTATCCAAACTGAATTTGAGCTGAAACCTTATTGCCTTCAGTTACCGCTACTTCACGCATGTTATCGCCGATGCGGGCAATTTTCATCGTCTGCGAATCCGCCCATGCCGCGGCGACTCTGCTCCAGATATTGATTTTTTGTTGAACAGCGTCATTCTGCCAGTAACCAACGACAACTTTACGAGCAAGATTGAGGCGAGTGCGTATATAACCGAATTCACGGTCGCCATGTGCTGCTTGATTGAGATTCATAAAGTCCATGTCGATACTTGACCATGGAATATCACGGTTTGCCTGTGTGTGGAGGTGCTGCAATGGTTTTTGTAATTTTTTTAAACCGTTTATCCACATTTTAGCGGGGCTGAAAGTATGCATCCAGGTAATTACACCGACACATTGTTCTGACATATTGGCAGCTTGAAGCATCGCAGTAATTTCATCAGGAGTTTTGACTGTTGGTTTCCACACAATATTTAAAGCTATGTTGCCGGAATCGTTCAAATGTTTGACTATTTCCTGCGAGTTTGCGGCAACCTGATTTAGGGTCTCTTCGCCATAAAGGTGTTGACTGCCGGTAATGAACCAGACTTCGAATTGTTTAAGATTAATTTTGTCCATAATATGCATCTTTTCCATGTTCGGCCACAGACACAGAGCTTCTTAAAATGATTGAATCAAATAACAATAAGCTTTCCATGGATGAACTTAAAAGCATGGTGTCTTCGGGCAAAATCAATATTGATATGGAATTGGATACGGTTCTCAATTATCTGGCAAAAGGCTTGAGCGTTATAATTAATTTATTCAATCCCGGATTAATTCTAATCAACGGACGTCTTTTCGATCTAAAAACAGGCTTACTGGAAAAACTCAAATCAAAGACCAAAGATTACGCCATGGCTCCATCCTGCAAAATTTGCGAAATAAAACGCACATCAGCATCAAGAGACATTGGAGTCTTAGCCAGCATTTCCAACGCCTTGATTGATTCAATCGTTGAACAGTAAAACTAGATCATATCGTTTTGCTTGAAGGCTTATTTTTCAAAGAGAAAATGTGCATCTTCTGCACTTTGTGACATAAATTATAGTTGTTTTTTTGTTTTGAGGGTTTCAATATCTATTTTTTGGGCAATAACAATATAATATATTGTTGTCTTGACGCTATTAAATCGTGTCCTGTTAAATGTTCTGAATTTCTTTTTACACTGGCATGAAGATGCTCAAAGTCGGGGGTGAAGACTTTTACTGATTGTCTGCCTCTACTGGAGCCTACATAGCAAGCTCGGTTGCTCATTTGGGCTGCCGCTAATATTGCGTGGTCACAGGTGGAGTCCTGGCTTTTGTGGCTGGTTGTGGCATAACCATATGATATTGATTCAAAATTTTCCGGGATTGTTCTGTCGTCATCTAATAATATTTCGCCGTCTGGGAAAATTCCCTCGATTGTTGCGGTATCTCCGTTGGTCAAGTTGTATTCCTGATTGTTGGCTGTGATTAGGATTCTAAAAAAGTCATTTGGGAATGAATTCAGGGCAGATGAATTGACGGATAGCACTGAGCAATGCTTCCGGGACGTTCCATAGCTCATTCGAGGCTAATATTTATAATGCAATCCATCAATTCAATAGTTCAAATGGTTGTAAAATCAATTTATAGGCTGATATTATTTGTCTTTAATTAATTGGACTTATTGATATGAGACAAATGAATTTATCCGCGGAAAAAGTCTGCTCGCACTTCAACTGAGTGCAGGAAAAAGCTGCTCAGGACGCGATCAACAACCTGCAGCAATCCTTGAATTATTGAGGAAAATCGCGTTCTCAGGGCATAGTCCTGACTTCTGATAAATTTTTAATCCAATGATTTCAAAAGAAATCATTCGGAATGTATTTCCTGTCATTAAACATCTTGATGCTCAAGATGTTCCATTAATAATCCACCAATAGAGCTATTCCGTTTTATGGTTACATGCTGTACCATTTCTCTTCCTAACTATTGTAGATTTTATTTAAAAACCGGCGGGAAAAATTCGTTGTCGTCGATATTTACATTTAATTTATACATGATCAGCTTATATCGAAATTCGATGTCATCTGAAAAATCGGTTGACTCCGCAGGAATTATGACTCCATCATGCAAGCCGTATTGGTCAACAATTGATTTACCATCTGGTGGAATATCCACACGTTTTGTAAGAAAGTTATGCTTACCGACATAAATAAGAAGCGGTTCTTGATCTTTGAATTTTGAGATACACTTGATTTTATAATATGGTTGATCATCAAGCTCTACTTGAAAAAGTTTTACTTCTTTAAAAATCTCCTGATAAGTACTGTCTGGACGGCCTAAAGCAAAAAACACTTTCTTTTTCTCTAATTCTTCACCACTAATTAAAGTTCTTTTTCTCTTTTTATAATCCACAGTCCAAGCATTCTGACCGTTAAAAATAATGGAATTAATTGGAATATTGTCTTCTTTGATAGTCATTTTCATCTTATCAGGACGCTTATACTTTAATTCAACAATGAACTCTTTGTCACTTTCCCAATCTTCTCTAACCATTAATATTTGTTTCTGGACATAGGATTTTGATTTCCGATAACGCCCGTCCGGATCCATTGCCTTCTGCATTTTCAACTGAAGTACAGACAAACTAATGTTAGCGGGGTCTCCATCATAGTGGCAACCGCTGCCGGGGACGATACAAACCATACTGAATAATAAAGCTGCGATTCTAAAATTTTTCATCTCAAATCTCCGTTATGTTATTATGTCATAAAGCAAAATACCAGGAAAACTAAATAAATACAAGTCAACTTTGTGAAATCTTCCAAATTACAATGCCTTGCTTTTTCCTTTTTTGCGGTTATGTTAAACTTGAGTTGATTAAATAACACTTAAATGTAAAAAAATAAAGAAGCACTTGCGCTTATGCTAAAATTTAGATACATTCGCAATTTCGATATAATTATTACTGCCATCGGCATTAGTAAGGGGTCTTTTGCGCACTAGTGCTTAAGGTCCCGCACCAAGGGAGAAAAGACTAAATATATTCAGTCTGCAACTCCACATAACTTAACCGAAAAATAATATTTATATATCAAGATGGAGAATTTTAATGAGCAAATCACATAGACACAGCACTTACGTAGAAATAATGGATACCACTCTGCGTGACGGCGAACAAACACCGGGAGTAGCATATACTCCGGTGGAAAAATTACAGATAGCACAGGTTTTACTAAGTAAATTACGGGTTGACCGCCTGGAAGTTGGTTCCGCGCGGGTTTCCGCGGGCGAACAGGAAGCTGTATTAAGTATAGCAAAATGGGCAGCTAAACGCGGATTTGAACAACGTCTGGAAATCCTCGGTTTCGTAGATGACGGCAAATCCGTTGACTGGATCAGGAATACCGGCTGCAAAGTTATCAATTTACTGGTCAAAGGCTCGGAAAAACATTGCCGCATCCAACTGCGCAAAACTCCCGAAGAACATTTCAAACAGGTCGGAGAAAACATCCTTTACGCGGACAAACAAGGTCTGGACGTAAATGTTTATCTCGAAGACTGGTCAAACGGAATGCGGGACAGTTTTCAATATATTCACGCTTTTATGACATTTTTACAGGACTTCCCGGTAAAACGCATAATGCTGCCCGATACGCTCGGTATATTGAACCCGGCGGCAACAACTCGTTATCTCGACTGGATGTATTCAGCATTCCCGAAAGCAAAAATGGATTTCCACGCGCACAACGATTACGGTTTGGCTACCGCGAATTCGCTGACCGCCGCGGAAGCGGGAATAAGCGGAATACATACGACGGTGAACGGACTCGGCGAACGCGCCGGCAACCAGTCTTTAGCTGAAATAGCTGCCGTTATCCACGACATGACCAGCCGTAAGACACATTTAGCTGAAAAACAATTACAATACGCCGCAACCTTGATGCAGACTATTTCCGGCAAACGCAACAGTTCTAATTCACCGATCATCGGTTCGGACGTGTACACGCAAACTTGCGGAGTTCATGCAGACGGCGACAAAAAAGGCAATCTTTACGCCAACAAACTGCTGCCGGAACGCTTCAGGCGCAAACGCGTTTACGCACTGGGCAAGCTCAGCGGCAAAGCTTCTCTCGAAAAGAATCTTGATGAAATGGGCTTGGAGCTCGATTCAGCCCTGCACTCCAAAGTATTGCGGGAAATCGTCCGGCTCGGCGACAAAAAGAAAAGCGTCACCCCTGCTGATTTGCCTTTCATCATATCCGATGTCCTGCGCACTCCTTTGATGGACAAGGTGAAATTCATTGATTATCAAATTCTTAGCAGCAGCAGTAAAACCCCCTGCGCTTCTGTAACTATTTCCTATAATGGTGAAATAATAAAAAGTGAAGCAAATGGAGACGGCGGTTACGATGCTTTTGTAAAAGCGGTTCGCAAATGTATGAAAAAATTCGGCGTAACCGTACCGCTTCTGCTGGATTACGAAGTACGCATTCCTCCAGGCGGCAAAACTGATGCTCTGGTGGAAACAACCATAAGCTGGGAAGGCGATACTGCTCCACTGCGGACAATCGGAATAGATTCCGACCAGATCGCCGCGGCTATTGAGGCAACCTTAAAAATGCTGAATTTAGTAGTAACAAAGCAAAACAGCTAAAAGCCAATGAGGAGTCGGCTATGCATTTAAATAATCTGGTTTCTTGTGATTTAAAACGAATCGTAGCAATCGAAACAAGCGACAACGAAACCACTTTATTTTTGCGTGATAAAGCCGGTAAATGTGAAAACAAAACTCAAGCGTTTACTCCATTTTTATTTTTGACCAAGCCCGAACTCCTGAACAACTTTGACAAGAAGTTCGAGCTCGTCAAATTAAAAGGTGATGCCCCGATTGCCTGTCTGGCGAACTTCGAAAGCATTACAGATTATCTGGACGCGGTAAAATTATTGAAAAGTCAAAATGCTGCTCAAGGCATGTCATACCGCCTGGTCCCGGACTTCGCTCAGCAAGCCATGATGTCACAGAAAATACGCTTGTTTCGAGATATGCGGTTCAATGAACTGCGCCGCATGCAGTTTGATATCGAAACCTTGACCACTGGGGGATTCGAGTTTCCAAACGCCAAACGCCGCGAAGATAAAATCATCATCATCACCATGTCAGACAATACCGGCTGGGAAAAAGTCATATCGCTCGACGATATGAACGAAAAAGAACTGCTTGAGGAATTCGTCAGAACCGTTACGGAACGCGATCCCGACGTACTTGAAGGTCATAATATTTTCCGTTTTGACCTGCCTTACATTGAAACCCGTGCCAGACTTAATAAAGTAAAATTAACGTTAGGACGCGAAGCCAGGCTCTTCACAAAACGTAATTCGCGTTTCAACGCCGCCGAACGCACTATCAACTATACGCGTTACGACCTCTACGGACGCCATGTTGTCGATACTTTCCACCTGTGCATATTTTATGATATAGTCCACCGCAACCTCGAAAGTTACGGTCTGAAATATGTCGCCAAACATTTCGGAGTATCTCCCGAAAACCGGACTTATGTCGAAGGCTCGCAGATCAGTCAGGCATGGTTCGACGACCGCGAACGCCTGCTCAAATACGCTCTCGACGACGTAAGGGAAACCCGCGCGATCAGTGAAATTCTGTCCCCCAGCTATTTTCATCAGGCACAATTAATCCCTCTGAAATATCAAGACTGCGTAGTACGCGGCAACGCCACCCGTATTGACGCGATGCTGGTCAGCGAATACCTGAACGCCGGACAAAGCCTGCCCTACCCTGAGATGCCGCAAAGCTACAGCGGTGGTTTAACACAAGCTTTTGAAACCGGCACACATAAAAAAGTCTGGCATTGTGATATCCGTTCGCTGTATCCGTCAATAATCATTGCCGAAAACTGGTGCCCCAAAAACGATATCCTCAAAGCTTTTCCACGAATGCTCAAGGAATTACGCCTGTTTCGTCTGGATGCGAAAGATTCTGAAAGAAAAGCGAAAACTTCAGTGGAAAAAGGTCTGTATAATGCTTTACAGACGACGTTTAAGATACTGATCAACTCATTCTACGGTTATTTAGGTTTTTCGCAAGGTACTTTCAATGACTACGCTATGGCGGGAGAAGTTACTTCGCGCGGTCGCGAAATCCTGACCATGATGTTAGAATTTCTCAAAGATTCAGGCGCAAAAGTTATCGAAATGGATACTGACGGTATTTACTTTGTCCCGGCTGAAACAATAAAATCTCCTGAAATAATGGAAAAAATGATACAAAAAATCCTTCCGAAGGGCATCGAGGTGGAATTGGACTCGACCTATCCGGCAATGTTCTGTTATAAAAGTAAAAACTACGCTTTACTGGAAGACAACGGCGAAGTCGCCATCACCGGCGCGGCACTCAAATCACGGGGATTGGAACCCTTTCAGCGCACCTGCATGCAAAAACTTTTAACTATGCTTTTAAAGGAAGAATACGAACAAATAGAAGATATGTTCGACGATTTCCAGCGAGCTATTGAAACCCGCAAAATACCTTTAAGCGAATTAGCCAAAACCGAAACACTCAACAATTCATTACGCAATTATCAGGAAAAACAAGCTAGCGGCAAAAGCCGCCGCAGCGCGGCGTATGAGTTGGCAATAGCTTCAGACCGCGACTATGAACGCGGCGATCAGGTTCATTATTACATCATCGGCGACAAGAAAAAAGTATCTGTAGTAGACAACTCCAAGCTTTTCGCGGATGCCCCCGATCGGCGAGATGAAAATACACTTTACTATCTGAACAAGCTAAATGACCTACGCAAAAAATTCAAGGAGTTCATCCCTGACACCCGTCAACCTGAGTTATTCTAGTATCTTCCGGCAAAAATAAAAAAAATATTTTCATATTTTTTTATTTTTGAACTTGATGCTTCGCGAGATTGAGCTATACTATATCTCCCACGAAACATCCGGAGAGGTGACTGAGTGGCCGAAAGTACAGGTTTGCTAAACCTGCGTAGGGGAAACTCTACCGGGGGTTCGAATCCCCCCCTCTCCGCCATTTTTATTTCATAAAAATGGCGTCCTCCGTTGTAGTAAGGGATTTGGTTTTCGCAAATTTTGTCAAAAAAAAGCCCCCGGCATATTCGCCCGGAGCTTTATATTAATGGTGTTTGTGAGACTTTTCAAGCCCACCTTTGTTTTAAACTTTAATATTCGCGTCCTGCTTGATAGTTTGCGTTAAACCCAAAAAGAAAAAATAAAAACGCTGGTCGCCAGCGGCGCAACAATCAATGGTAAAATGCGCCTCTAAAGACAGAGGCGGCTCTTTTAATCTAAGGCAAGCCACGGCTGCCCCTAGCCGTGCTTTCTCGTTTCTACTCGAGGAGAATTCTCTATTCTGTAAAACTTTTGATTTTTGCTTTACAGACTTTTTCGGTTAAACTTTGGAGTTTGATTACCCGTTTTGAAAGGTACTCAAGTTCTTTTCTGCTGATTCTATAGCCTTTTTTGTACCGGGAATCGATGTATGCTTTCTGCAGTAAACTAAAATGATGTTTTTCAATTTCTGTTTTTCGGGGAAATATTTTTTTGTACTCCAGATTCAATGTAGAGGCTATTTTCCCCAATTCTTCCAGATTATGTGTTTTGTGTTTATAGCCTGTAAATACCAAAGTTAGCGTATGATAATAACGTTCAGTGGCTTGATGAAGCTGAAAAGCGGCATTATTCAAATTAGGAATTTTAAGAGCATTTTCATATTGAATATAAAAAACTTTTGCACTCTCGAACCAGTCATCAAAATGGTCTTGGGCATGTTTTTTTATTTCTTCATTGCTTAATTTTCTTTTTCGGGCTAATTTTTTTCTTTTGGAGGTATACAGTAAAACGCCTTCACTTTTGATGTCATTGAAGAAGTAGTTACCCTCAGACAGTTGTTCGTTTACAAACGCCGCACCTTCGTATATCGGACTGACAGGAGTGGATAATTTCAGTTGCTCTAGTTTCTCGGTAATTCCATGAACAAGATTAATATTGTCGGCTTGTTTATTCTGGCTTAAAATAATCAATAAGTCATAATCCGACTGATATACATAGGTAATCCCATCCTCAATGTACCTGTCTAAATGTACATATTTACCTGTCGCGTAACTGCCGAACAGAATAATCATCTCCACTTCTTTAAATTCAAGCAGTGTTTTGACGATT
>DAOWBJ010000300.1 GCA_030634125.1 Victivallales bacterium | reverse complement strand
TGCTGGCTAATGGTTTTAATTTTCAAGCGCTGCTCTTGCGCTTCACGACATTTAAGTGTATTTTGTCCCATGGCGTTTGCTCCTTTTTTTTGTTTTTGCATAAACTTTAATAAAGGTTTAAACGCCAGCTTTTCAAGGCCTATTAGACCTACCGGACAAATGCCCTAATCGTAAATACAAAGTAAAAATATGTTTCCTTTACCCCAAGCTTACATACTGGCTTTGGATTTGGGGAGCTCGTTCGGCTATATTGCAGAGATGGTCGCCTATTTTTTCCATTTCAGCCAGCATTTCTATAAAGATTACTCCCATTACCGCATTACATTTGCCGTCACGCAGACGATTGATATGATTCTTTTCATATTCATCAACTAATTTATTGATTTTCTTTTCATCTATAAGCGCATAGTGGACTTTTTCGCTGTCCGTACCATGCAGGGCTTTGACAACATTCTGCGCCTGGTCTTTGAGGATTTCCCATAATGTATTAATCTCTTCCTGACCGCCTTCGCTTAATTTCTGATCGGATTTAGCAAGACGTTTAGTCAAAGTAATAATATTAGCGGTATGGTCGGCAATGCGTTCGGCGTCATTTGTACAATGCATTAACAGCGGCACTAATCCTGCCTGTTCATCAGACAATTCGCGACGCGTGATCTGCACTAAATATTCGGTTATATCTTCCTGAAGTTTGTCAATTTCGTCTTCACGCGCGTTTAATTTTTCGAATTCTTCATTATCAACTTTGATTTTAATGAAATGATCCGTAATAGCGCAGTCAACCATTGACCAGGCTTCCTTGACCATGTAACGAATGGATTGGACGGCCTGTTCCAGCGCTATGGATGGAGTATTGAGCAAATGCGGCTCCAAGGCTTGAATTTTGACGGCTTTTTCATCACTAACCGGAATAACTATCGAACATATTTTCGCAATAAGTCCAATAAACGGCAGCAGCAATAAAACGTTGAAAACATTAAAGAAGGTATGAGCCATCGCTATGTGGCGAACAATATTTTGCGGAACCACCGCGAAAACATCTCCGCCGGTTATGGAGTTTATGAAATACATAAAAACAGGAACCTTATTCGGACCCCACGGAATATAAAATAAGATCATCATCCCAACGGCACCGCTAAAGTTGAATAAACAATGAGCGCAAGCCGCCTGTTTAGCATGTTTATTGGCGGCTATCGAAGCGAGGACAGCAGTAATAGTCGTACCGATATTGGTACCGATAATCAATGGCACCGCGGTATAAAAATTGATTAATCCTCCACCCGCAAGCGCAAGCACAATACCCATTGAAGCCGAACTGCTTTGAATAATAACTGTCATCAAAGCACCTATTCCAATAGCGCCCAGTATCGCGCCTATTGGCATAACGCCATTGACGCTTGTACAGTCAAAACTCTGAAAAAAGTTAATAAACGAGGGAAAAACACCGAGCATTTTCAGTTCATGGCTCATAATCGACATACCGAAAAACAAGAGTCCAAATCCGAGAATGGTTTCGCCCCAGCCCTTAGCCATGCGATGTTTGAAAAACATTATCAGCAAACCAATTGTTATAGCCGGTAAAGCCAGACCGGAAAGTTTGAATGAAATAATCTGCGCTGTAACCGTTGTACCGATATTCGCGCCGAAAATGATTCCAATAGATTGAAATAAATTTAATAATCCGGCATTCACAAAACCAATTACCATTACAGTAGTCGCGCTTGATGACTGGATCACCGCAGTAATAAAAGCTCCCGCAAAGACAGCGACAAAACGGTTGCTGGTAAATAAGTGAAGAATTTGTTTCATTTTTTCGCCGGCGACTTTCTGCAAACCATCACTCATTTGCTTCATGCCGAATATAAATATCGCCAGCCCGCCAAGGACGCTGATTACCACCGACCAGAAACTCAAGCCTAATTCACGGACATTAATTCCACGGATATGATAATTATTTTTGACATCGGCGACTTCAACATTAATATTGTATTCCCCGGTTTTTTTGCCGAGTTTGAGATTATTTTCAGCGACACCATTCTGATTGGTAATGACGCATGCTTTCTGCAGTTTAGCTTTAGTTTTTTTGCCGGCCGGAGCGGAAGTCAATTTAAAGTAAACCGGTACGCCTTGAGCGGCTTTGCCGTTAGCATTGACAACTTTAACAACTAAAGGATTATGCATTAATTGTCCAGTACGACTTTCCTGATTACCCCCGCTGATCGAAACACCTGTTATAAAACGAACCAGAACACTTTTCTTTTTAGCAGTTACCTTCAAGTATTGATCGCCGACTTTGCGCCCGGCTGTTACCTGAACACTAACGCTGCCGCCAGCATCTGAAATCGCGGATGTTTTGGAAAGTTTCAAATCCGAACCGTCAACCGGAACGAAGGAAACTTTGACTTTAGAAACCGGGGGACGTTCTCCTTTGCCGCCGAGCAAACCGGATTCTTGTTTACCGAGCAATTCAAAACGCAGAATTTTTGTAAATTTTTCGCCTGGCAAAGCGCATTGTTCAGCGCCCTGCAGAATTTTTATTTTGTCAACGACTTTACTTTTGACGGAATCAGATTTGGAACAAGCCGTCAAAGTAAGAGCGACAAGAGCAGATAAAGCTAAATTTTTGAATAGATTTTTCATATAACAATTATTTTTCCAGTATTGGTTTCAGCTAATATACTATACCGAAAACCTAACGCAAGAGCACAATTACAATTCTAACAAAACTCTAACAAACGAGGTGCTTTGCCAATGCGAGCAAAGCGGCTTCGGGCCGGCGCAGCTTGAAGGCTGCAGCGATCTGGCGGTGTTCCAGGTTGGAACGCCTGGCAATGGCGAAAACATCCTTTTGTGCTTTCCTGGGAAAAGT
>DAOWBJ010000192.1 GCA_030634125.1 Victivallales bacterium | reverse complement strand
AGCGATCCCGACGACACGGTCATTATGAAGCACCGGGCCGCCGCTGTTGCCGGGATTGATTGCCGCGTCAATCTGCACAGCCAGCAAGCGCCGCCCGCTATGGGTATAAGTAACTGGTTCGATGCGGGAAATAATGCCTTCAGTAACTGAAATATTATCGCCTCCGACCGGGTAGCCCATAACCGTAACAGAAGTTTGCAGTTCCGGTAAATCACCAAGCTTAAGAGCTTTCAATCCTTTAAAAAAATCAGGGTCTTCAACTTTTAATATAGCCATGTCGCATTCATTCCCGATGACTTCCAGCCTGGCTATGTATTTTTTCTGCAATCCGGGCTTCCTGACCATCAGGAAGGTTTGATTGGCAACTATATGCGCGTTGGTTAAAATACGGTTGCCGGAAATAACGAAGCCGGACCCGGTAGATGAACGCTGCGGATAATTCTGCCATGGCTGATTATAATTCGGCTTGCTGCGCATCGCGAAAATTTTGATGATCGAAGTTTTGAATTTGCGAATGTTGGTCTTTTTCTTCGCGAGGCTTATTTTGTTAATAATTTTTTTTACGGGAGCATTGGGTGGCGCCGCTTGTGATTGCCGCGGCGGTTGAGCGTAAACTGTTAAAGAAACGAAACTCAGGATAAATAGTAAATTTTTCACAAGAACTCCTTTACTTTTTAGGATTTTTAATCGTTACATATTCAGGAATGACTGTTTTTACTTCAACAACCGGCAATTTCCACCCGCGGACAAGCTTTTGAGTCCCGGAGATATTTACAAGTTTCTTTTTCCAGATGTTTAATGAGGCATTCCGGCAATGCAGGTAAGCTACAGGCTTAATCTCTCCCGGCCGGGTTATCTTTATGAGGGCGTGAGTTACATAAACCGCACCGGATTTCAATGGAATAATTTGTCCTTTCAACGTTGTTTTTCGATCTGTTCCCCTGACAAAAGGAAGAATGAAAGTTGGTTTTGTATTTTTATGTTTTTTAAGAAAACCGGAGAAATTTCCAGTTTCATGATCGATCAAAACCAGTCTCCGATTATTGTGGTTACTTAATAATTCCTTGAGTTTGTATTCATCGACGATAATAAAGCGGCTGTTCACCCAGGCCTTTAAATCGACCGGCGGTTTTACTTTAAACCAGCCGCCATGACCTTTTCGTTCAATAATTTCAAGTTCTACGCCGGGCGGTTCGCTGCGGTAAGCCTGATAATCCTCACTTGGTCCGGCGCGGAGATTAATGACGCGGCGGGTACGGGAATTAGCCATAAGATGTCCGGCAACCCAGACGGAACTATCCGCGGGCGCGGCTATTTCATACCAGTCATCAAGTTTACGGTAAATTTTTACTGTAGCGTCGCGTTTGAGTGTGGATACTATAAAGTATTGTTTTCCCGGTTTCACTCGAACATTCAGTTCGTTATTCACATTCACTATACCGCTAACAAATTTATCCGGTTCCGCGAGAGCGGAAGCCGCGGCAAAAGCCAATATTAAAACAAAATATCTAGTCATGATTTATCCTTGAATGATTTACTATAACTAATATTAAGCTTCTTACGTTTTTTTCAACCAGCGCAAAGAAAATTGTAACAAAGAAAAGGGCAAAAAAAAAGACCACCAGTTAAACGGTGGTCTTTTTGTAAACAACTTTTACTTAGAATCAGCCTCTGCCTACGCAGTTTAATTCTTCAAAAGCTTGTACTACGCGTGCAACCATTGACTCTTGGCCTTTGCGGAGCCATACACGTGGATCGTAGAATTTTTTGTTAGGCTTGTCTGCGCCGTCAGGGTTGCCGAGCTGAGCCTGCAGGTAAGCTTCGTTAGCTTTGTAGAATTCCAGAATACCTTTCCAGGTTGCCCATTGTGTATCTGTGTCAATGTTCATTTTGATTACGCCGTAAGAAATAGCTTCTTTGATTTCAGCAGGGCTGGAACCGGAACCGCCGTGGAATACAAAATCAACAGGTTTTTTAGCAGTATTGAATTTTTCTTCGATATATTTCTGGGAATTATCGAGGATTTTAGGAGTCAATACAACGTTACCTGACTTGTAAACACCATGTACATTGCCGAATGAAGCGGCAACAGTGAAACGAGGGCTGACAGCGATCATTTTTTCGTATGCTAGAGCAACGTCTTCAGGTTGAGTATAGAGAGAAGAAGCGTCGAGATGACTGTTGTCAACACCATCTTCTTCGCCGCCGGTACAACCGAGTTCGATTTCGAGAGTCATATCGATTTTGCTCATGCGCTCAAGATATTTGCATGAAATCTCAATGTTTTCCTCAAGAGTTTCTTCAGATAAATCCAGCATGTGTGAACTGAAGAGAGGTTTGCCGTTTTTGGCGTAGAATTCTTCGCCCGCGTCTAAAAGAGCGTCGATCCAGGGAAGAAGCTTTTTAGCGCAATGGTCAGTGTGCAGGATTACCGCAACACCATATTGTTCAGCCATGAAATGAACGTGATGAGCACCGGCAATAGAACCGGCAACGCTTGCTTTCAGACCTTCGAGTTTCAAACCTTTACCAGCGTTAAATACTCCGCCGCCGTTTGAGAACTGAATAATTACAGGTGAATTAACTTGTTTAGCGGCTTCGAGAACACCGTTGATTGAATCAGAACCAACAACGTTTACGGCCGGTAGCGCGAATTGATTGGCTTTTGCAATCGCGAAAACTTTTTGCACATCGTCACCAGAGAGGACTCCGGGTTTAACAACATCAAAAATTTTTGTCATTTTTTGCTCCATTGTTTTATGTTAGGGTTAAAAGAAAGTTTCAACAAAAGGTAGACATTTATTATAAATATTCAAGTCATTTGCTGTATTTTTGACGTTTTTTATTATCTCCAAGCAGAGGACAATGCAGACAAAAAGAAAAAAAGGCGGATGCAACGCCTCCGTGGTCAAGCGGCGGAACACGCTTGTCGACCGTCTAAACGGGCGAAATTTAAGCGGTATTTTGACGCGCCTTTTGAACAGTACATTTCTCAAAAAGCGAGCTTTTGATAAAAAGAGCTTAGCGATTTTTGTCAGAAGATGGAGCGTTTGAGCCCGGCATCATTAAAGCTTTGTAATATAATTCCCCCAAATCACTTAAAAAATGTTGTTTTTTCCTCAAATACCTTTATGTTATTGCATATTAATAATACTTGAAAAATATATACGAACTTGTTCTGCAGAAAAACATTATGAGAAATAAAATAATATCAGAAATTCAAAGACTTACACGTGAAAACGCGGGTAAACCTCCCGGACGACAAAAATTTACAAAAGAAACAAAAAACAAAATATTTGAAATATTTGCAAAACATAGGAAAAAACCAAACAGTTAGTAAGGATACGCTATGGAAATTGGAATAATACAATCACTTACAAATAATTTTGAATCTTTTTCATATAAAACAGATGATGAGGTTGAATTCTGGTTGGCAAGAGATTTGCAACATCTATTAGGTTATAATAAATGGGATAATTTTAAAAATGTAATTTCTAAGGCCAAAACCGCTTGTGAGATTTCAGAAGAAAATATTTCTTATCATTTTGCCGACGTCGGGAAAACGATAGATATGCCAAAAGGGGCACAAAAAGAAATAGACGATGTAATGTTAACAAGATACGCTTGTTATCTAATAGCTCAAAATGGAGACAGTAAAAAACCTGAAATTGCTTTTGCTCAAACTTATTTTGCCGTTCAAACCAGACGGGCTGAAATTATAGAACAAAAACTTTTAGAGCATGAAAGAGTTCAAGCAAGAAAAAAACTTTCTAAAACAGAAAAAGAACTTTCAGAAGTTATTTTTGAACAAACAGGTGGCAATCAAAATTTTGCATTGATTAGAAGCAAAGGAGACCAAGCTCTTTTTAATCATAGTACTCAACAGATGAAAGACAAGTGGAGTATAAAAAATAAACCGCTTGCTGATTTTATGCCTGCAATTCTTTTAAAAGCCAAAGATTTTGCGACAGAAATTACAATATTTAACGCAAAAGACAAAAATATGTCTGCAGAAAATCAAATTTCAAATGAGCATATTACAAATAATAAATCAGTCAGGAATACTTTGATTTCCCGTGGTATCACTCCTGAAAATCTGTCTCCTGAAAAAGATGTTAAAAAAATTGAAAGAAAACTAAAATCTGACAGCAAAAAAACTCTTAAAGATAAAGCTGGCTTTAAGAGTTTGAACAAATAAATATTAAACAAAACAGGAATATATAATGAGCTTGGATAGACAACTATTATTAGACCTCGCGCAGGAATACGGCACGCCGCTTTATGTTTATGACGGCGATATGATCGTGCGGCGTTATCGTGAATTATACGACTTCATCAAATGGCCCGGGTTGAAAATACATTACGCTATGAAAGCGAACTATAATTTCAGCATCCTGAAAGCTCTCAAAGAAGCGGGCTCTGGTATTGATGCAGTCAGCCCCGGCGATGTAATGATGGCGCTGAAAGCCGGATTTTCGCCTGAAAATATAATTTATACAGATAATAACGTTACCGAAGAAGAAGTTCGTCAGGTCAAAGGGATGGGCGTTCTACTGAATGTCGGT
>DAOWBJ010000034.1 GCA_030634125.1 Victivallales bacterium | reverse complement strand
CTTGGCCCCATACAAACTGCGGCCTCTCTTGCGGCCTTCCACGCCAATAGTATCATAAACGCCTCGAACTACTCGGTACCGGACGCCGGGCAAATCTTTTACGCCACCGCCGCGAACCAAGACAATAGAGTGTTCTTGCAAATTATGGCCCACGCCTGGAATATAAGCAGTTACTTCCTGGCCATTAGATAATCGAACTCTAGCAATTTTTCTTAGAGCTGAGTTTGGTTTGGTCGGGGTAGTGGTTCTAACCTGCAAACAAACGCCGCGTCTTTGAGGACAGCGGTCAAGAGCTCTTGATTTGCTCTTCTTTGTTTTTCTTTGTCGTCCCTTACGGACTAACTGGTTGATTGTTGGCATTTTTTTACCCGCATTTATATATTAATATTCTTTTAAAAGTTTAGTTAAAGGCTCTAAAATACTTGATTTTTATACTTTTGCAAATTTTTTTTCTGCTTTTTTAGTAAAAAATCCTTTTAGAAGCCTTTACTGTATATCACTTTTACTCATCCGCCTCTTCGAATTCAGGCTCTTCCAGTTCAATTATTTCCGGCGTGATTTCTTCTCCGAGGCATTGCAGTTGAATGTTCTGCATTTCCTCAGTTCCTGTTCCAGCGGGAATAAGATGACCGGTAATAACGTTTTCTTTGAACCCGACAAGCAAGTCTTCTTTGCCCAGCGTTGCCGCTTCCGTTAAGATACGAGTTGTATCCTGGAATGACGCTGCTGAGATAAAGCTTTCTGTTTCCAAAGTGGCTTTTGTTATACCTAGAACGATCGGTTCGGCTTCCGCCGGTTTTCCGCCCTGTGCGATAACCCGTTTATTTTCAGCCTCAAAAGCGAGACGGTCAATTTGTTCTCCGTTGAGGTATATTGTTGATCCCTGTTCTGTAATGCGTACTTTCTGCATCATCTGATGAACAATGACTTCAATGTGTTTATCATTGATTTCAACACCCTGAGCACGGTATACTAATTGAATTTCATCAACCAGATAGCGCTGCAACTCCTGAATACCACAAATTTCCAGCAGAGTATGAGGGACAATAGAACCTTCAGTCAATTTTTGACCTTTATGGACCAAGTCACCTTTACTTACGGACAAATGTTTGTTCGCGGGAATATTGTTATGTTCCTCTGTATCATCTGTTTCAGGATCGCGAATTATCAGCTGCCGTTTTCCCTTGACCATTTTGTCAAGTTCAATAACACCGTCAATACGTGCAATTTCCGCTATATCCTTCGGGAGACGAGCTTCGAACAATTCAGAAATACGCGGCAAACCGCCAGTAATATCTTTATTTTTGGCTGCTTGTCGCGGAACACGCGCCAATGACATACCCGGGGTTACTTTCGCTCTGGCCCTGGCCATCAGGAAAGCTCCTGCCGGTAAAGGATAATTGGCTATAAATTCGCCATTCTTATCCGTAATAACGATTTGCGGATGCAAATCTTCACGGTGTTCCATTACGGTTATTTCTTCGGTTCCGCCACGTTTTGAACGGTTGAGAGTTACGCCTTCAACCAGGTCGTGAAGTTCAACGACACCTTTTTCTTCAGCGATAATTGGCACATGATAAGGATCCCAATGAACAAATTGTTCATTAGCCTTAACAGTCCCGCCATCATTTTTCTGCAAAATCGCACCAGTTTCAAGTTCATAACGCTCAAGTTCCGCTTCGCGTAACGCGTCAGTACTGAAATCATATTTTTCATTATAGAAGGAGCCTATTGCTTCTGCTTCTTCTTTAGCTTTTTTGCGATTTTTAGCTTCAATAGTCTTGGCTGCTTTAGCGTCATAAACAGAAATGTAACCAGTTTTATTTACAACAACTGTTTCGCCTTTCTGATTTTCAACCGTACGAACATTCATTAACTTAACAGTTCCGGCATTACGAGCTGTAATGATCGGCTGTTTATAAGCCGAGGAAGCCGTACCGCCGATATGGAATGTTCTCATGGTCAACTGAGTACCAGGTTCACCAATTGACTGCGCGGCAATAATACCGAGCGCGTCGCCGGGCGCGGCAAGTTTGGTACTGGTCAGGTTGCGTCCATAACATTTAACACAAACACCATGATCAATTTCACAAGTAAGTGTTGATCTGATTATAACTTTTAAAATACCGCGTTTTTCGACTAATGCCGCGTTTTCAGAGGTGAACTCTTCATTTGCCGCAATAATAAGTCTTCCGTCATCAAATGCCGGATCTTTGATATCCATTGCGCTGTAGCGACCGATAACACGATCACATAAGGGCAGAACGACTTCATCACCTTCAACAATAGCTGAAACCCAGATACCTTTAACAGTACCACAGTCTTCGGTACGGCAAATAATATCTTGAGCGACATCTACAAGTTTACGAGTCATGTAACCTGATTCAGCCGTTTTCAAAGCTGTATCCGCCAAACCTTTACGAGCTCCGTGAGTACTGATAAAATATTCCAGTACCGACAGACCTTCGCGAAAGTTTGAAGTGATCGGTTGTTCCATGATATCGCCTGACGGTTTAGCCATCAAGCCGCGCATGCCGGCGAGCTGACGAATTTGGTCTTTACTGCCGCGGGCACCGGAATCAAGCATGGCGTAAACGGAGTTGACATTACCTTTGAAGGATTCGCCTTCAAGTTTCTTGAACAGTTCGTTAGCTACGTTATTACTGGTTTGAGTCCAGATATCAATAATTTTATTATGACGTTCACCATCAGTCAAAACACCATCGTTATATTGAGTTATAACTTTATTGATTTGTTCACGGGCTGAAGTAATAAGATCATCTTTGGTTTCAGGAATCACCATATCTGTAATAGATATTGAGAAACCAGCCAGCGTCGCGTATTTGTAACCGAGGTCCTTTAATTGATCCAGCAGTATAACTGTCGCTTCATGACCAACGACCTTATATGAGCTGTTGACCAGAAAACCCAATTCTTTCTTTTTAGCTACCGCGTTATAAAAACCAAGTCCGTCATCCCATATTTCATTAAAGATGCAGCGTCCGGCTGTAGTTACGATATACTTCTCGGCACCATCGCCGTATTCAGTTTCTTTGCCGAAGTCAGGATTTAAAAGCATGACCGCGTCATGAAGATGAATATGTTTATCATGCAGAGCATATAATATTTCAAAATAATCTTTATAAGCCCTGGCTTTATCTTTATTGACAGGATCACGAGTCAGGTAATAAGCCCCCAGGGTAATATCCTGGGTTGGAGTCATGATCGGTTTACCATTCGCCGGTCCGAAAATATTATTCGGCGCAAGCATTAAGAGCTTGGTTTCCATCTGCGCTTCATTTGACAAAGGCACATGAACAGCCATCTGGTCACCATCGAAGTCAGCGTTGTACGCTGTACAAACCAAAGGATGCAGACGAATAGCTGAGCCTTCGATCAAAACCGGATCAAATGCCTGAATACTCAAGCGGTGCAGGGTTGGAGCACGGTTAAGCATAACCGGATGCCCTTTGGTTACTTCTTCAAGAATATCCCAAACCACAGTTTCACCGCGTTCAATCATTTTCTTGGCACCGCGAACGGTATGAGCGAAATTGCGCACTTTTAAATGATGGATGATGAATGGTTCAAACAGAACCAAAGCCATTTTCTTCGGCAAGCCGCACTGGTGCAGTTTGAGTTTCGGTCCGACAACAATAACTGAACGTCCGGAATAATCAACACGTTTACCCAGCAGATTCTGGCGGAAACGACCTTGTTTCCCTTTAAGCATGTCACTGAGTGATTTCAAAGGACGGTTGCCCGCGCCGGTTACGGCACGGCCGTGACGGCCATTGTCAATCAAAGCGTCAACAGCTTCCTGCAGCATGCGTTTTTCGTTGCGGATAATTACTTCAGGAGTACTTAACTGCAACAAGTTTTTCAAACGGTTGTTCCGGTTGATAACGCGACGGTAAAGATCATTTAAGTCAGAAGTCGCGAAACGACCGCCTTCCAGCGGAACCAGAGGACGTAAGTCCGGAGGAATTACCGGTAAAACAGTCATAATCATCCATTCAGGACGGGATTTGCTGTTGATAAAACCTTCAACCAAACGTAAACGCTTAGCTAACTTTTTACGGATAGCTTTATTTTTTGTTTCGCCAAGACTGACTTCAAGTCCAGCTCTCAGCGATGGCAGATCAACTTTTTCCAGCAAAGTCAAGACCGCGGTTGCGCCCATATCCGCTTCGAAAGCACTGCCGTAATCTTCACGCGCCTGACGATATTCATGTTCGCCCATGGGTTGACCGACTTCCAGGGGAGTATCTCCCTGATCGGTAATTATCCAGTCTTCATAGTAGACGACACGTTCCAAAGCCTTGGCGGTTATATCCAGCATTAAGCCGATACGACTGGGCATACATTTGAAAAACCAGATATGAGTAACCGGAACAGCCAGCTCAATATGAGCAATGCGATCCCTTCTGACCTTGGATTGAGTTACCTCAACACCGCAGCGGTCACAAACTATACCTTTATGTTTTACGCGTTTATATTTACCGCAATTACATTCCCAGTCGCGGGTTGGTCCAAAAATCTTTTCACAGAAGAGACCACCCTTTTCCGGTTTAAAGCTACGGTAATTGATTGTTTCGGGATTTTTTACTTCCCCGAAGCTCCATGAACGAATAACGTCAGGAGAGGCTACATTTATCGAAACAGCTTCGAACGAATTTGTTGAAGACTTGCCGAGTAACTCTCTGTAGGCATATGTATTATCAATCAAGGTTCATTCCTCCAGCTATTTAGTTGCTTTATTTTTTTAACAGTGCGAATATCCAAACCAAGACTCTGCATTTCCTTCAACAAAACGTTGAATGATTCAGGTCTTCCTGCATCAAGAACATTATGGCCTTTTACAACAGACTCATAAATGCGGGCCCTGCCGGAAACATCATCGCTTTTAACAGTGAGCATTTCCTGCAGAGTATACGCTACGCCGTAAGCCTCCAATGCCCACACTTCCATTTCACCGAAGCGTTGACCACCGTGTTGAGCTTTACCGCCGAGAGGCTGTTGAGTAACCAGTGAATACGGTCCAACCGCGCGGGCATGTATTTTGCTCGCGACAAGATGGTCCAGTTTCAGCATATAAATCTGACCAGTCATAATACGTTGATCAAAAGCATCACCGGTACGACCATCATAAAGGACTGTTTTCCCATCATAACTTAATGAACCATCAGCAGATTTTTCAAAACCCCAATTGTAATCGAGATTTTCACTTTTTGCGTTTTCAGCACTGCCTTTAACCATTAAATCAACGATTTTTTCTTCAGAAACACCGTCAAATACCGGAGTCGACACTTTAATGCCGAGCATTTTAGCTGCCCAGCCCAAGTGGGTTTCCAATACCTGTCCGACGTTCATACGGGAAGGTACTCCCAAAGGATTGAGAACAATATCAACCGCTTTGCCGTCTGCCATGAAAGGCAGATCTTCAACCGCGACGATATTAGAAATAATACCTTTGTTACCATGACGTCCAGCCATTTTATCACCGACTTGCAAAGTACGTTTGCAGGCGATATACACTTTAACGCGTTTGATAACACCAGGATCAACGGATTCGCCGTTCTCCAAAGCCGCAACTGCGTCTAAACGGTTTTTGTCGTTTTCTTCGAAACGAGGCGCGTAAGCCGAGAGCAGTTCCGCTATTGATTCTTTCAGCGGACAGTCTTCCATGCGCCAACTATTGTATTTGTTGGCCAACTTCAGAATAGAACTGCGGGTAACTTTGCGGTTTGAACTGATTAGAATAGCATTTTCTTTGCTTGATGATTCATCATAAATAGAATGCGGCAATTTCTGACCCAGCATTAAATCCGCCAGGCGGTCAGAAAGTTCCTCAATCAATTCATTAAAAACCATTTTATAATTATCTTTAACGAATTTAACCTGACGACGCATTTCAGATTTCGTCATAGTCTGCTGGTTCGGATCCTGAGCATATTCGTAACGGACATCCATAACGACTCCGCCTTTACCACTGCTGACTACCAGACTTGAATCTTTGACGTCAGCCGCTTTTTCACCGAAAATAGCGCGCAGAAGACGTTCTTCAGGAGCCAGTTCAGTTTCGCTCTTAGGAGTAATTTTACCGACCAGAATATCACCGGGTTTAACTTCGGCACCGAGAGCAACAACTCCATCCATACCCAAATTGCGAAGAGCTTCTTCGCTGACATTAGGAATGTCGCGGGTGATTTCTTCAGGACCAAGTTTGGTTTCCCGACTGATAATTTCAAATTCATCAATATGAATACTGGTATAAACATCGTCTTTAACAAGACGTTCGCTCACTACAATCGCATCCTCAAAGTTGTAACCACACCAGGGCATGAACGCAACCATCAGGTTTTTGCCTAAGGCTAATTCGCCGTTAGAAGTAGCGGCTCCGTCAGCGATAACCTGACCGGCTTTAATTTTCTGCCCGCTTTCTACCATCGGACGTTGATTAATGCAGGTTCCGGCATTGCTGCGCATGAACTTAAGAAGTTCGTAAGTCATTACAGAATCCGGCTTGGCAGTTTTATCTTCAGTCAAACCATCTGCTGTTATAACAATCCTGCCGGCGGAAACTTCCGCGACAATCCCGGCTTCAGCCGCGCAAACAACAGCTCGGGCGTCTCTCGCGATACGTCCTTCCAGACCTGTTCCAACCAAAGGTTCCTCGGTTGTCAGCAATGGTACCGCCTGACGCTGCATGTTCGATCCCATTAAAGCACGGTTAGCATCATCGTGTTCGAGGAAAGGAATAATACCTGCCGCGGCACTGACTAACTGTTTTGGAGAAACATCCATATACTGAACTTCATCAGCAGGATGTTCTTCTGATTCACCGAGTAAACGGGACATTACATACGGACGGACAAATTTGTTGTTTTCATCCAAAGGCGCGTTCGCCTGGGCGATAACAAATTTTTCTTCCTGATCCGCGGATAAGTATTTGACTTTGTCACTGACTTGGCAGTCTTTGACTTTACGGTATGGAGTTTCCAGAAAACCGAAACTATTGATACGGGAATAAAGAGACATTGATGAGATCAAACCAATGTTTGGTCCCTCAGGAGTCTCGATAGGACAAATACGGCCATAATGACTGGTATGAACGTCACGCACCTCAAACCCGGCACGTTCACGACTCAAACCGCCAGGGCCGAGCGCACTTAAACGACGTTTGTTTGTCAATTCGCTAAGCGGGTTAGTCTGATCCATGAATTGTGATAACTGGTTTCTGGCGAAGAAATCACGGACAACCCCGGCAAAAGCTTTAGGATTAACCAGTTTGCTCGGTGTGATGTTAGAATCTTCGGCATTAAGCAGGCTCATGCGTTCGCTAATCAGGCGTTCTGTACGTCTCAAGCCGGCACGGCAATGATTCTGCAGCAATTCGCCAACTGTACGGACGCGGCGATTACCCAAATGGTCAATATCATCAACTTTACCGCCGGTATGACAGAGTTTAATCAAACCTTCAGTCGCTGCCATTAAGTCATATTTAGTCAAGACGCGCGTCGTGAGAGGCAGGTCAAGATCAAGCTTTTCGTTAAGTTTATGACGTCCGACAACACCCAGATCATAACGTTTGAGATCAAAAAACAGACGTTGAATAAGCTGTTTCGCGTTATTTATGTTTGGCGGATCCCCGGGACGCATGCGGCGATAAATCTCTTTAAGAGCTTCGTCACCGTTACGAGCGGGATCGCGACGCAGACAATTTATGAAATAATATCCGTATTCAGGAGCATGAACTAATTCAATCCGCTTAACACCGGAATCCTGAAGTTCTTTCAAGTGAGTTTCATTAAGCTGAATAAGTTCTTCAAGTATGACAACATCATCATCGTTGATAATATCATCAACAGTATAAAAATCAGACAAATCTTTTTGTTTCAAAAGACTGGCGATAGAATGTGTGCTGACCTCGAATGCTTGACTTAGAATATCTTTGTTAGTTTCAAAGCCGATCGCACGCAGGAAAGTCGTAATTAAAAATTTACGACGACGGCGGCGGCGGTCTAAATATATATAAATGTAATCATTTATGTCAAATTGAACTTCCATCCACGAACCGCGGTCAGGAATAATCCGATATGAATAAAGAGTTTTTCCACTGGTGTGTTTGCCGCTTTCGTAGCAAAGCCCGGGTGAACGGTGCAATTGACTTATAATAACGCGTTCCGCGCCGTTAATTACAAAAGTTCCCTGAGGAGTCATTACAGGGATTTCGCCCATATAAATACGCTCGGGAATTTCCGTGCCATTGTTTTTCAGCAAAAAATCAACATACAATGGAGCACTGTAGGTATTACCATCCTTAACGCACTCGGTAAACCGGTGTTTAGGCGTTCCGAGAGAGTAATCAACAAACTCAAGTACAACCTGTTTGTCGAAACTTTCAATCGGGAAAATTTCATTAAAAATTTCTAAAAGACCTTTGTCCCCTCTTTTTTCAGGGGGAATATCTTTCTGTAGGAAATCATTATACGAGTTAATCTGGACCCCGATAAGGTCCGGTATTTCCAAAACTTCCTGCAAATTACCAAAACTGATACGTTCTGTCATAGTTCACCATTCCAGCTTTTTTCAGTTAAAAATACGACACGGAATTACTTAAATAATTCCATCCAACATGGACAAAAAATACAACCTGTTTAAACGCAAAAAGACGGTAGGAACATTCCTTGGAATAATTCCCACCGTTTCGTATGCTCTGTAAAATTACTTAACCTCTACAGTAGCACCGACGCCTTCGAGTTGCGCTTTAATCTTATCAGCTTCGTCTTTAGCAACGCCTTCTTTGATAGCTTTAGGCGCAGCTTCGACCAAGTCTTTTGCATCTTTCAGTCCAAGACCAGTTATAGATCTAACTTCTTTGATGACTCCAACTTTTTTCTCGCCGAAACTAGTAAGAATAACATCGAACTCAGTTTTTTCTTCAGCAGCGGCGGCAGCGGCGGCAGGAGCGGCAGCGGCAACAGCTACAGGAGCCGCGGCACTAACGCCGAGACGATCTTCGAGAGCTTTTACAAGTTTAGATAACTCGAGAACAGTCATGTTCTCAACAGCAGAAATGATTTTTTCCATTTCAGCTGAAACTTCAACTTTTGTTTCTTCAGACATAGTAAAATGCCTCCTGTTTTAATTTTGTTTGTTTAATTTTCAAGTTTATCTTTGTACGCGTTTAAAACATTGAGTATTGTGGCTGCTTTGGCATTAAGCAAGCAGACAAAATCTCTAGCAGGTGCTTGGAGAACACCAAGCAATTGAGCTTGCAGAACTTCTTTCGGCGGCAATGAAGCAATCTCATTGACATCGTTGACAGAAAGAGCCGCGCCTTCAAAATATCCACCCTTGGGAGCAACCGCTTTATTCTTATCACCAAAGTCAGTGATAATTTTAGCAATTGAACCAGGATCGCCAGACCCGCAGATTAAAGCGGTACTGTCTTTTAATTCGACTTCTGACAGAGCTGTGAGTTCAAATAATTCAGCCGCTTTTTTGACCATGCGGTTTTTCAGAACATGACACTCTGCGCTGTTGTCGGCAAGCAGATTACGAAAATCAGAAAATTCCGCAACATTCAAGCCTTTATAAGAGACAAAATAAACGAAATCAGAATCTTTGAGCAGACCGCCGATATAATTTACCAGATGGGTTTTCTCGCTTCTCATTGTTTAGTGCCTCTCTATTTCTTTGTTGCTTATCTTTATGCCCGGACTCATTGTTGAGGAAATCGTACAACTGATGAAATAAGCACCTTTGGCAGTCGCCGGTCTGGCTTTTACCAACACATTTAGAAGAGCATCAAAATTTTCTTTCAGATCTTCAGCGGAAAACGAAAGTTTACCAACAGCCACATGCACGCATGCGCCTTTATCCGCTCTGTATTCAACACGTCCGAACTTAGCTTCCTTAACCGCTTCGCCGACTGCGTCGGTAACGGTTCCGGTTTTCGGGTTAGGCATAAGCCCGCGAGGACCAAGTACCCTACCTAAAGGACGAACCTGTTTCATGGCTTCCGGCGTGGCAATCAAGACATCAAAGTCAAGCCAGCCCCCTTTGATTTTTTCAATCAGATCTTCGAATCCAACAAATTCAGCACCAGCGGCTTTGGCATCATCTGCCTGTGCGCCGGACGCAATCACTGCAACAACAACTTTTTTACCAGTTCCTTTCGGAAGCGGAATCGCACCACGAACATTCTGGTCGGAT
>DAOWBJ010000278.1 GCA_030634125.1 Victivallales bacterium | reverse complement strand
GGAAACAAGCACCGCGGTTGGCGGATGAATTGTAAGCCGCTAAACTCATATAGCATTTACCGGAAACCGAGACACACAAGGCACCATGCGCGAAAATCTCAATCCGTACTAATTCTCCACCTGGACCAGTAATATTTTCCTGCTCAATAGTGTTAATGATTTTTTCTATTTGAGGAAGAGTTAATTCGCGCGCGAGGACAAGTACGTCAGCTAATTTAGCGAAAAACCTGACGCTTTGAATATTGCCGACATTAGCCTGAACAGAAATATGTACAGGTAATTTAATGCTGTCCGCATAAGTTATTACAGCAATATCGGCGGCAATTACCGCGTCAACACCGGCGGCTTTGGCGGCGGCGCAAACTTCTTTGACGTAATCAATTTCATCGTCATAAACGACAATATTTAAGGTCAGATAAGTTTTGACATTTGCCTGTTTGCACAGACGAACTATCCTGGGCAGGTCGTTTATCTGAAAATTTACCGTGGCGCGGGAACGCATATTCAGCTTCCCGACACCAAAATAAACAGAGTCAGCTCCGGCTCTAATAGCTGCCGCCAAAGATTCAAATGAACCGGCCGGAGCCATGATTTCAATTTTTTGCATATTTTATTAGAATAAGTCCTTAATACTTTTGCTGATATCTTTAGCGATTTTTTCCGCCGCATCCGGCAGGTCTTTGCTAATTACATCAAGTTTTAAACCTTCGACATCCGCGGAAGCGACAGCCTCAACTACCGACTTGACAATTTCATTAAAAATTTCAGAAACGGCTTCACCCATTTCACTTTCTTTAGCAATATCATTGAGTTCCATTCTGGCAAGAGGTACTGCTGCACTGGTTTTCAGCATACTTGATGAAACCCTGATCTCGCCTTTATTGATAATAAATGATTTTATGATGACTTTCTTCGCTTTTTTGGGTGGAACGGCTTCATCATCAGCTTCAGGCTCAGTCTCCTTTTTTGCATCGGCCTCTTCGCCTTGAGCAAATTTCATGATATTATTTTTGATGTCAGTAAGGTTACTGCCGCCTTGAAGTGTCGGTTCAAAATCAATTTTCACGTTAGCTATTTCAATTTTGTTAATGATAATAGTATCTGAAAATATAGAATTAACATCCAAGTCAACGCTGACCAGATCGAAGCTGAAAGCCTGCTTGGTTTTATAATCAGGAGGATTGTCAATAGACAGCTTGTTTATCGCCAGATCTCCGCTCAGCAATGAAACACTAACTGATTCGACCGCAACTTTTGTCCCTGTTGCCCGCGTTCCGAATGTACGTGTGGCTTCAGCGATAATTGATCCCAAATACATCACAAGCACTACAATTATGATCACAATTAAAACCAATAAGCCAATAAGGGTTTTCCAAATTTTCTTTTTCAACGTCATAACTCCACTCCGCGTTAAGATTAAATGCAATAGGACACCCTACAATATATATTAATTGCTCTGAAGCTGTTTTGCAAATAAAAATCCCCGATTCAAGCAAACAACTATGTGTTTGAACAAATCAGGGATTAAAAATCAAAAGTAAAATCTTACCAGCTTGGGAATTCAGGAAGAGCTTTGTCAAACTCATCCAGCAAAGATTCCTGATACGCGCCGGCGTATGTTCCGTTGAAGAAACGCTCAAGACCTTCTTCATTCAGTCTCGCCCATGATTCTTCTTCGCGTCCCGGAACGATGGGGCAGAACAATACATTATTAGCTTTAGCGGCTTTCAGATCACCGGGAGCGTCGCCGATCATCAATACTTTGTCGGAATCATATTTTCCGGCGGTAGTATATTTCAAATGTTCAGTTTTAGTTCCATGTTCCTGACCGCAAATCATACCGAGGTAATGATCGATTTTATTTTCTTTCCACTCACGAGTCAAGGCTTCGAGAGGAGTTTGTGAAACAACGATTTGATCAGCTTTGCCTTCAGCTTTAGCTAAAATATCTTTAACTCCCGGGAACGGGGGAATTCCATAAACCATATCTTCAATAGCCGCGTTAACTTCATGCGACCATTTCAAAACAGCAGTCAGTTCAGCATCGCCTTCAGCGGCAACTTTAGCTTCCAAAGCCGGATTACCCAACTTAGTTTCTACTTCGATCCAGGCATTCAAAGAATTGTAATCGCCAATTTTTACGCCGCGTTTCGCGAATTCCGGGTGTTTACGAATAAATGCCAAAGCATGCTGTACCGCTAAAAAACGATTGCAACCACGAGTTTTGCTGTACAAGTTTACAAAAATCCAGATTTCACGAGCGTATTTGCTGGCGGCCTGCAGACCAAAATGTTTGATAAAGTTCGGGCAGAAACATTCTTTCTGCTTAATTTCCATTGTGTCAAAAATACAACCGTCACTATCATAACCAATAAAAAAATCATGATTTTTAGGAAGGCTTTTCATTTCAGCAACATAATCCATAAGTCAAATCCCTTAATTTTATTTTATAAACGAACCCATTTCGAATACTTTGTTAAGTCATTAAACTAACTCATTTTTAACTTTTCGCAAGTCGTAAAAGTATTAAATATATAGTTTTTACATGCCGCGGAATTCGTTTGGTGAGACTTTCTGGAATTTACGGAATATTTTGCAAAAATAACTGACGTCCTCGAAGCCGCAGCGCTGTGCGATTTCCTTTACGCTGAGCCGTTCGGTCTGCAGAAGACGGACAGCCATTCGGATTCTGAGTTCATTCATGAAATATTGCGGACTGCTGCCCATATACTCTTTAAATACGCGGGTAAAATGATAACGACTATACCCGGCACATTTAGCCATATCATTGACGCTTACCGGCTTATCAATATTTTTCAGACAATATTCATGAACCCGGCTTATGAATTCAGGCGGTCCGCTCTCCCCCTGCCCCGCAGGACGGACATAATCAATCAGTGACATCAAAAAATCATAAGCCAGAGCTGAAGCAGCATATTGATTATCAATTTCATTTTTCTCACTTTTTTGACAAATGGAAAAAGCTTTCTGTACCGGCAGCGAATCCTCGTCAAATTTGGCTATCACACCGCTTTGCTGGCGCAACTGCCGAAAAAGACGCATTGTTTCACGTCCATATATAGTAATAAAAACAAACTGCCTAGCTGATTGACTCAACCACGATAGTTGCAACCAACTTATTATGAAGCAGATGCAATAAATGTTAAGCTTTCTGTGTTTTTGTGTTAATGTGCTTATTATTAACAAGTTGCAACGTGCAGGTTGTTTCAATCAG
>DAOWBJ010000061.1 GCA_030634125.1 Victivallales bacterium | reverse complement strand
GCCGGCTACCGTTATGATTCAAGTATTTTCCCGGGACCGCATGGACATGGAGGAATGCATAATTCAAAAATGGAACCGCATATTATCAGCACTAAATCCGGAGAGCTTATAGAGTTTCCGCAATCAGTGATTAAAGTTGCGGGCAAAAGGATCAGCATATTTGGAGGCGGTTATTTGCGGCTTGCGCCTTTAGCATTTATAAAACGAGGCGTTAGAAAATTAAAAAAGGCCGGGCGCCCGTTAATTATTTATGTCCACCCTAGAGAAGTTGCCCCAGACCACCCGAGATTGCCCTTGTCGCTGAAACGGCGGTTTAAGTGTTATGTTAATTTGAAAACGACAATGAAAAAGCTGACCTGTCTTGTGCAAAATTACGAGTATACAACAATGATAAAGGCTTCCGGGAAACTGCTGAAAAATGAATAATTTACTGCATAAATATCTAGAGCCCATAGCGCTTAGCGGAATATTCCTGTTAAGTCTTGGTGCCAGAATGCTGTATTATTTTTTGAGTGATCGTATTTCCCGGGATTCTTTCGGGTATGTTGAGTACGCGGAATTGCTATACAAATCCAATTGGAACTGGAGCACTGTTTATACTGAAAGTTTAATGAAAAAACTGCCGCCGCTGCTTACTATAGTCCTGACTGCGGGAGCTGAGGTCGGAATCGGCGCAAAAACAAGCGGAATATTATTTTGTATGATTTGCGGATCATTACTGCCGCTCGGGGTATATTTATGTTCCCGAAATATCTTTAAAAAACGAATCTACGCGTATTTCGCCGCCTTGCTGATAATATTTCATCCTTACAGCATTGAAGTAAGTGCCAATATATTGCGTGAAGCACCCTATCATTGCTTCTTTGTCCTTTCGTTGGCTGCGGCAATATATGCGATAAACACCGGGAAAAGACGTTTCTGGATATTGTTTGGAGGATTGACAGGACTAGCCGTATTAACTCGCAGGGAAGGACTGGAACCGCTGATTATATTTTTTGTATGGAATATTATTGTCCTTATCAAAAATGAACAGCCGTTTAAAAAACGGCTTGCGCAAGTTATAAAGGACTCCGTTATTGTTGTATTTTCTTTTTGTCTGATTACGATGCCGATATGGCTGTTTATAAGATGCAGTACTGATTCCACCTGGTCGCTGTTTCCATTCATGAATAAAATACTGGAGCAATGGAAATGATTAACGACTTAATACATATTATACGCAACCTTGAATCCGCATTCTTTTTTATTATTCCGGTTTTGCTGGTACTTGCGTTATTCAGCAAAAATATTTTCAAACACAACAGCGCGTTTCGTTTTCTGTTGACCGCTGGAATTATTGTCCTGGTTATAAGAATATTATTGGTTTTTACAGTCAATAAATTAGTCGGCAGATATTATTTGCCTGTGGTAATCGTGTGGGTCTGCTTCGCTCCGGCGGGCGTTTATTGCCTGGCAAAGATCGCGCAATATTTGCTCAAGCGTTTTAAACAAAAAATTAATTTTGAGCTCATTACTGCAATAATAATGGTGTTGATCTTGATCGGCAGCGGCATTAAAGCATTCAGAATTTCCCCAAAAGAATTTTTAAATGAATTTGCTGTATGCCTAAAACCATTTGATTCACCAGATACAGTCCTGCTTGCAATGACAGGCACAGGAAGACGTATTAACGAGAGACTTTCAGGAAAAATACAAATACAGAGAGCTTCCCACCCGAAACGGTCATTCTATTACTGGTTGGACTTATTTGATAAATTTGAAAAAACTCCTTTTAAATATAAAAACATTTTTGTCGTGGCAAAGCAACGGAAAAAATTGAAATATCCGGGTGATTCCTTTGAACAGATTTTTCGTAGTTATTATATTATATTTCCTTTTGATTTAGTGAAAAAATGTGATTATAAGAAGGATACGTATTTACTCTATCGTTTTAACTACAAAATTGCCGATGATCTTTTACCGGCACTGACTCGGAATATTAAAAAACTACAATCCCCGGACGCGTTAAAAGCTGAATTTCCACCGCAATTAAACATGCCTGAAACGATTTATGTACTTCCCGGGGGAACGCGCGTATTTTCACCTGATTTCAACGCGCTTCCTGACGCGCCGCGTTACAAATCAAAATTTGAGTTTAAAGGCAAAACTTCATCGAAGGGCTTCATAGATATTTCAGGGAAGGGTGGTGAACTAAAGTTAACTGTCAGGGATCAGGTGTTAAATACTCAAACTGAAGCTGAATCCTCAATAAAAGTAGTTACTGCGGCGAAGAATCTTTCAGCTCCTGTGAGAATACTATTGCTTGAACCGGATGCATCGCAGTTCCAGAAAAACGATATATTGCTTAAAACAACGCTGAAAAAATACGGGATAAAGGCGAAAATAGTATCATTGCATGATTTTATTTCGCCGAAAGAACGTTTTGGATATTGGAGTGCTTTGAGAAAAATCAATATAATCAAAGACGGCATAAAGCGGCATCCTGAACTTTTTGCGTCTGCGTTTGATATTGTGTTAATCAATTGTGGCTATGACGATGTGTATCTGGCTAATAAGCGCTGGCGCATAAATACCGAAGCGCAGAAAATGAGACAACAATTAAATATATTCATCAAAGACATACAAGAAATCTTCCCCGGTGCTTATATCGGAATTGCCATGCCGGTCGCTCCCGCGCCGGCGGCATCTCGTTATGACACAGGTGTCGGTAGCGCTAAGTGGTTCCGTAAAAAGTTGGGACATCGCGCGCTTTGCCAATCACTCTATAATTGTTTAGGCGGCAGAGAGGATGAAAAAATCTTTTTATTACCATTATTCCATAACATTGATCCCGAAAAAGATTATCGTATTACAAGCAAAAAATTACGAGCGAAAGGGATAAAGTATTGGTATCCAATGGCATTAAGCAAAACAGGTCAACAAAAATCCGCCGATTCAATGACCGCCTGGATATTGTATGTTGAAAAAGAAAAAAAGAGAAAATAACCTATTTCAGACTTAATTTGGTCGAATTCTCACAAGTCCCTCCTTCTTCTACATATTATCCTGCAGGTCTTTCTGATGCTGATCTGAGAGGTTTCTTACTTTCTTTACTGCCCGCCAGTTTTTTATGCCTTTTTCGGAATTCGGTTTTCCCGGGGTGCTTTCGGGAAATACGGCTCGTGTGGCGGCAGGTGGAACTTCCGCTGTTTTTGTTTCCGGCTCAGCTGAATTTTTGTAGAGTTTATATCCGCCAAAAATTATCGCGACAATAATAATTACCCATACAAGTGTTTTCATGATTTGTACCTCAAAAAATTATATTAACATAAGCGTCTTACATAAGTATAGTTTCAAAATCCAATTCAAGCAAATAGAATACAAATATTTTTATAATAAAAAGCTTGAGCTTCGGTTTGATTTTCGGGTGATTGGCTTTATAGTAAATGCTTACGTTTTAAGCGAAATAGTCGTGCCGGTTCAATCGGTGTTAATGTTATTTAAAAACTGAATAAAATGATGAATTTATACTTATGAGTGATATTGCTATTGAAGACTTGTTTATAACCGCGGCGGAAGATGCTTCTGCTGAGAATCTTGAAAAACTACTTAAGGCTTTGAGACAAGTCGAGAAACCTGATGATGGCGAGATTGGCGATCAACTCGAACTTATTTTTGAAGAACTTGATGAAGATATGACTGAAGAACAGGCGTGTTTCTGCTTGAATCTGGCTCGGCTCAACGTTAAAGATCATTCCATCTTTCGCAAAGTATTGACTGACGCGATTAAAAAAATACTGCCGCCTTACCTTAATAAACTTGGTTTCCTGCGTGCCCTTGGCTTGCGTGACCGGGACGTAAGTCTTGGAGAAATCGCTTTTCGCTATGACAATATGCTCAAGCTGAAAAACAATATGCAGATATTTTTCAAAAGCACAAAACGCTGGGGGATAATTAGTGATATTGATACTGTTTCCGCCTCAGTGGCTGTTAACTCCCTTGCCGGCGGTGCCTTTGCCGTTCCTTTGGCGACAACCCTTAGCGAGGGCAAAATTTTTGAATCAAGCACCCCCGCGGCAAAACTGACGCGAATCGCTAAAAAAGGTGGTCTTTCCAGTGCTGATTACCGCGCCATTGCCGCGGAAAAAGCAATAACCCCCCTTGATGAAGAAACTATTGAAAAAATTGCTTACGCTACGGCCGTACCTGATGTCATGACTGGAGATGAGTTTAAAGTCTGGTGGGCAGCCAGCGGCAGTGACGCGGCGCAAAAGAGTAAAGGCCGCCAGTTTTTTGAAGCCCGCAGTTTGCAGGAATTGCACGTGCTGCTGAATAAAAGCATTGGTTCAAAGGAAAAACTTGACGATGCCGGCACAGAAAAGATGATCGCGTTTTTTGAACGCTTAAATCCGGCTGCCGCGGCTCGTGATGTCAAAGTAATGGCAGAGTCTATCTCGTTACTCGTTTCTCACGGGAACGATGAACAATTGCGGAAAATATTTGAACCATTGATCAACAAAGCTCCATTCTGGCCCGAAGACCTGGAAATGATATATCTTGAAACTTTAAACATCTGGGGAATTGTTCAGGCTAAACATGTTGCAAATATAGCTTATGCGATGAATCTGGTATTTTCACCTGAATATCTCGCCGCTTACACAACTTGCCTGCCTTTGCGCTGCCTGAATACTTTCGGCGAAATAATTGATGATGATTTGCTCTATGACGCTATTAAAAGCCTGCACATGTGCAGTTGCGATATTCTTCTGTGGATCTGGCGCAATCGTAAAAAACATGACAAAGAACTGCTGGAGTTGATTTCAATTGAACAGGTAGCCAAAGCCCTGAGCGCCGACGACCTGCCAAAAGCATGGACTGGAGCTAAGCGGGATTTGAAAGCTCAGCTGATGGATAAAAAAGATTTTCAGAAGCATTTGGTAGAGTTTGTCGGCGAAGATACGTGGGTAGTTACTTCAATCCTGCAAACGGCTAATTTCTGCAGCGGCAGTGAACGCCAGAGCCTTTTGATTAAACTATCCCGCCTGTCGCCGGCTTTGCGTGAGCATCTCGAAGGAGGTGCCGGACAACGCGCTCTCGGAAAAGAAGCCGCGGAGAAAGCAACTCCAAAAGTTGAAGCATTGTTTACTTCAGTAAAATCACACAAAGCACTGTTGAATGAACTTCAGGAACTTGTCAAAGTTCATATACCGGAAAATCGTGAATCTCTCAAGGTCGCGCGCGCTCACGGGGATTTCCGTGAAAACGCTGAATATGACGCCGCCAAGGAACGCCGGAATTTTCTCAACAGAAGACGGGATGAACTCGAACGCGATATTTTGCTGGTGCAGCCTGTTGATTTTGAAAAAATTAAAGTTAAAGAATATTCTGATGTCGGTTCAGCTGTAACAATTAAATTGGACTCTTGCAAAGAGGAACAATATTTTCTCGCGGGAGCCTGGGACGGCAATCCCGATGAAAATATTATTTCTTATAAAACCAGAATGGGGCAGGTCATGATGCATCATAAAGCCAAAGACGAAATTACTTTACCCAACGGCAAAAGCTGCATTATTTCCAAAGTTGAAAAATTACCTGAATTTATCATCGAAAAACTAAGAGATTAAGCTGTGGCTACTGTCATTTCAGGAATGGATTTTAGTAAAAACAAGTTCACGCACCGGGCATTAGGATGGAAACGTGTGAGCTCATACCAGCAACGCCGGATACTCCGCTCAGGAGAATATGTAGATGTTGTCGAGCATGAAATACCTGCCGTTATCCCCGCCAATAAAGGTAAAAAAATAGTGTGGTTTTCTGATTTGCATTTCCGGGGTGGTCAGGAAACAGACAAGAAGATCATGCAGGAAAGTTTAACATTTATCAATGAACTCCAACCGGATTGTATAGTTTACGGGGGGGACGTGGTAACTTATTCGTCAGCCCTGCCGATAGTGCGGACTTTTTTGAACTCTCTACCTGAGAAATCCCGTAAAATGGCTGTTTTAGGCAATTGGGAATATGCCAAGCGCTGGTTGAAACATGAAGACTGGCGGAAATTTTTCGATTCTGCCGGGTTTAAATTATTAGTTAATGAAGCTTGTGAATTTGATGATTTCTTCTTTTACGGTACAGATGATCCGAGAAAGGGAGAACCGTCAAGACCGGCAGAACTCCCTGATAATAAAGAAGTTATTTTTTTAGCGCATAGTCCTGACGCTATTATTAATATAAGCAATCGTAAAATGTTGAAGCAAACCAGTTTAGTTTTGTGCGGGCATACCCATGGCGGACAAATCAGATTGCCGTTTATAGGTGCTCTGCTGACTTCATCGCGTTACTGGCGGAGGTTTGATTACGGACGTTTTATAAATTCAAAAAGCGGAAGCAGCATGGTTGTTTCATCCGGTTTAGGTTGTTCAACGATTCCACTGAGAGTATCCTGCCGCCGGGAACTAGCACTAATTAATTTCATTTAATTCTCCAGAGCAGCTTTTCGCAGAACGGATAAAATAGTAATTGAAGTTATCGACAACGGTACAGCAATTCCAGATTATGCCAGTGACTGGCTCGTCCGGTATCTGGTCAAAAATCATCAGGTTTAGGACTAAGTATCGTTCGACAGATAGCCCTTCTGCACGATGGCGGAATATCCCTGCATCCTAATATTCCTAAAGGAACAAAGGCAGTATTAGAATTGCGAATCTAGTAGTCGCGGGTGCAGCCTGCTCCGCGACAAGTATCTTTGACAGCTTATTATATTTATAGCCCGATTGAAATCCATGTGCCGGAGCAAGGCTGCTCCTGGCACTACTTCATAAAAAAATAAGCTTGACCACTTGGACTTTTTCGATTAGCTTGTTATATTAAAAAGTATTCAGTAGTCAGGGTGCAGTAATCAGTTAAAGAAAAAGACTATAGGGAAAAAGAAAAACCTTATTATTTTTTTGCTTTGCTTTTACTGATAACTGATAACTGATAACTGATAACTCAAAAGGATATATAAATGATACAAAAAAACGCAATGAAATTTTTGGAAGAATTGCTGAATTCTTCCGGCCCGTCTGGATTTGAAGAGGAAACTGCTGGTATTTATCGTAATTATTTGAATAAATTTTGCGATAAAGTTGAAACTGACGTCCTGGGCAATACTATTGGCGTACTTAATCCTGATGCCGAATTCAAGGTTATGCTCGCCGGACATTATGATGAAATCGGTTTTCAGATAGTTCATATTGATGATGAAGGCTTGTTGTATTTTCGCCCCAACGGCGGTATTGATAAACTCACTGTGCCCGGCACGGAGATCGAAGTTACTACTGAAAAAGGTAAAATCCCCGGCGTGATCGGCAAAAAACCCATTCATTTACTGAAACCCAAAGAACGCGATAAAGCTGTCGAACTTGAGGATATGTGGATTGATATTGGCGCGGAAAGCAAAAAAGAAGCTGAAAGTCTGGTCGAAATCGGCGATCCGATCGCTGTGAAACCGAACTTCCAGTTGATCGGCAAAAACCGTGTTATGTCCAAAGGTCTTGACGATAGAATCGGCGCCTTTGTCGTCGCTGAAACTTTGCGCGCACTCTGCAAACGCAAGTTATCTGTCGCTGTTTACGGCGTTGGTACGGCTCAGGAAGAAGTCGGTCTGCGCGGCGCGACAACCAGTACTTACGGCATTAATCCTCATGTCGGCTTTGCTGTTGACGTTGGCTTCGCTACTGACATTCCAGATATTCCGCACAAATTGCTGGGCGAAATCAAACTCGGGAAAGGTCCTGAATTAAACCGCAGTGCTGATAACAATGTTATCCTTGGTAAAATGCTGCGCAAGATTGCCAAAAAACATAAAGTGCCTTATCAGGAAGCCGCTTCACACCGCGCTTCCGGCGGTACAGATACCGCTCAAATGCAAATGACTCGCGCTGGTGTCGCGACAGCTTTATTGAGTATCCCGACCCGTTATGTGCACACGCCGGTAGAGGTTTGTGACCTGCGAGACGCTAAAGACGCGGTGGAATTGCTTACTGAAACTATTGCCGCGATGACCGGAAAAGAAACTTTCATTCCAGGAATCAGCAAAGTTAAAATATAAGAATATGACCAAACTATATTTAATAAGCGGAGATGACGACTTCGCAATAAAATTGCGCAGCCGCGAAATAATTACTTCGTTATGTGGCGAAGATGCTGAAAATAATCCAGACTTGGAGATTATCAAAGGTGACAGCGACGAACTGAAACCTGACGAAATACTCACTAGATTGATGGGTGCATTGCATACGCCGCCAT
>DAOWBJ010000283.1 GCA_030634125.1 Victivallales bacterium | reverse complement strand
CGCGGCGGGAGTGGGATGACGCGGATATAATTGTCGCTAATCACGCTATGTTTTTTACTGATCTGAAAATAAAATTTATTGAAGGAATGGAGCAGACTTTGCTGCCCGAATATTCCGCGGTGATAATCGACGAAGCGCACACGCTGGAAAATAATGCCGCCGAATACCTCGGTTTGCGCATTAACGGCAGCGGCGTAATCAGCTTTTTGAACCGTTTGTTTAACGCCGACAACGCTAAAGGACTGCTTTTGCGCGGCGGCGAAGATGCTTTTCAACTGCGTGAGATTGTCGCGGCCTTAAAGGAAGATGTAGTTAGATTTTTCAGCCAGTTTGAACAATATTTGCTGGAGCATAATGATTCGATTTGCCGTTTACGCGAACCTGGTCTTTTTCCTAATCCGTTGAGTGATAAATTATCATCTTTGCAGGAAACTCTGCGTGATTACATAAAAATACAGGAAGACAAAGATTACCGCGCGGAGCTCGAATCCCAGGTTATGAAGTGTGACGCTTACGCGGCTGGAATCGCTGACTTTATCAATATGTCATTTGCCGACAGCGTTTATTGGATAGAAGACACGCGCTCTGGAATTACCATTCAGGCAGCACCATTAAATATAACAGATGTACTGCAGGAAACATTGTTTAAAAAGTCATTTCCGGTAGTTTTGACCAGCGCGACTTTGACGGTTAACAAAAAATTTGATTATTACCGTGGACGGGTTGGTTTTATGAACGGTCCTGAACTCAGGCTGGATAGTCCTTTCAATCCAGATCAGGTGCGGGTTTACCTGCCGCGAGAAATGCCGGAGCCCGGTCACAAAGATTACGCCGCCGCGCTGGTTGAGCAAATCCCCCGTTTCGTTTCGATTACTCAAGGCAAGGCTTTTGTGCTTTTTACCAGTTATCAAATGCTTCGTTACTGTGCTGATAATCTGCGTGATTTTTTCGAGTCAAACGGTATAAATTTGTTGATTCAAGGCGAAGAGCTCAATCGTTCCGCCATGCTCAAGGAATTCAAAAAGGATATTCACTCAGTAATTTTCGGGACGGACAGCTTCTGGACCGGCGTTGACGTTCCGGGCGAAGCTTTGAGCCATGTAATTGTAACGAAATTTCCTTTTGCTGTCCCCACTCATCCATTGGTACAGGCTCGCGGAGAGCGGCTTGAGGCGGAAAAACGCAATTCTTTCATGTACTACTCTCTTCCTGAAGCGGTGCTTAAATTCCGCCAGGGGGTAGGGCGCCTGATCCGTGGTCAAAGCGATACTGGAATTATAACTATTTTAGACCGCCGCGTTACATCAAAAAATTACGGAAAATATTTTATAGATTCACTACCGGATTATCCGGTTAAATATTTTTAGGAAAACACGGACGAACACGGATGGATTTGTTCAATATCTAAAAGACGTTCCAGGCACATTTGTTTTCATAGAAATTTATTTTCAGTTCTGGAAATTCATCAACGAGTATAGCGGCAAATTTTCTAAGTCCGTTATTTTCACTTATCTCATGGCTTGTTTCAATCATTGGAATTCCACATTCTTTAGCAAACCTGAATCCGTAATTGTCCGACTCTCCAGCAATAAACACGTCGCAATTTTGTTCAAGAAGATCCTGCTGGTATCCAACATTCACGAAAAGTCCCAATCCTCCCCAGGGCAAGCCGACTCTTGATACTTTTTGATTCAGATCAGTAACTGTTGAAACACGAAGATATGACATTCCCATGCGCTCTTTGACTCGTTCTATTAAGTCCCCCAACGAACATTGAGGAATATCAAAAACCTTTACAAATCCATCTTCAAAAGATGCTTTTCCAAGTCCAAGGTCTTCCGCGAATGTGTCTAATATACTGATTTCATCCGCAGAACCATGAACTCGCAGACATGACAAATCATATTTTTCAAGCAGCTCTTTTCTTTGCCTGTTTACTTGCCAGTTTTCCCATCCATCGGGCTTGTTCCGGCTGTTTATAACATCATAAGGATAATACAAACTTTCATGGCATATCAACAGATTATATCCCGCTTTTCCCGCAAAGCGGATAGCTTGGGGCGTAGCCATCCAGCACACTGTTACGCCGTTTACCGTGTTGCCTGATACCCCATGGTGAATACCTTCATCTGGATTCAGGCTATGTCCGGAAATATCTTCAATCCTGCTAATTATATCGTTTGTCGTCATTTTTTACTTCCTGTTTTGGTTATATAAAAATATAGCGTATCAATGTACTAACTGCAAAAAACATCGTGGAGATAATCATAAATATTTAGATAATAAATGACAAAATGTGATTTAAGGTGTAGACTATATGATGCTTGTTACTGAAAATAAAAAAATATTATTGCATGTATGCTGCGCGCCATGCGCTACGGCATGCGTGGAAATGTTGCTGGCGAATGACCGCGATGTAAGTTTGTATTTTTCCAATTCCAATATTAACAGTAAAATTGAATTTGAAAAACGCTTGAGTTATGTTGAAAAAATAGCCGGCATTTTTGACGCGGGGCTGGAAATAGATATTTACCGGCATGATGATTGGCTGGAACATGTGCGCGGACTGGAAAATGAAGCGGAAAAAGGTCTGCGCTGTGTGAAATGTTTTGACTGGAGTCTGCGGCGGACGGCACAGAAAGCGGCGGAAGCGGGCATTGAAAACTTTGCTACAAGCTTGACGGTCAGTCCACACAAAAATTCACGCGTTATTTTTGAAGCCGGTAATCAGCATCCCGGCTTTGAAGCCTGGGATTTTAAAAAGGAAAACGGTTTTCGCAGAAGCCGGGAATTGAGTGATAAATTTGATCTATATCGCCAAAATTTCTGCGGCTGTGAATTTTCTATACGATAATGCAAAAAAAGCCTTGAAAAAATTAAATGAGGGGCTAGTTTTATCTTACTATTAATACTTTTTTATCTTATTAACAATTTAAGCGGGGTGATATCATGAAGGTATATAATTTCAGCGCAGGACCGGCAATGTTACCGGAAGAAGTAATGCTCAAAGCACAGGAAGAATTTTGTAATTACGGCGATACTCAATGCGGTATTCTGGAATTATCTCATCGCGGTCCGCAATTCATGGACGTTCTCGCGACGGCTATACAGAATGTTCGTGATTTAATGAATATCAATGATG
>DAOWBJ010000027.1 GCA_030634125.1 Victivallales bacterium | reverse complement strand
TTACTTGTGCGATATTTAAATGCTGCATTCAGACCATCAATAGTAATATTATATTCAGTAGGATTATCAGTTGGAAATGAGTTTTTTTTTGCTTCTCTAATAGAATCTAGAAAATCATTAAAATTAATAGATAATGCATTGGATATTACTTTTTTTTTATAAATCTTAGAATTTAATATTCTACTAATTTCTTGTTTTTTCTCCTCAGAGTTTATATAGATATTCCATGTATGAACAATTCTATGATTTAATTGTTCTTTTAAATCTAGTACTTCTATATCTTTTATTTTATATCCGTGAACATACTTATCATTCTTTTTATCAAGATGGTTTTCTTTTCCATAAAAAATTGCTTTTGCTATGATATAATTGTCATAGGAAAAATAAATTTGATCATTTTTTCTAAGTTTTAATATTTTCTTAGAAGAATAAAAGTAATAATTATTTTTTTTAGGCAAAGTATCCTTAAAAAATATTTTTGCATTTTCAATATTTTCAAATTCCTCAACATCTCTACTTAACCTAAAAAGTAAATCCATTTTTATTTTCTCCAAAGCTTATTGTCACGATAAAACTTTTCGATAGAATATTATACTATATGTGAAGTGGGCTTAAAAACAAGTTTAGAAAAAAATATAGGATTGTGGGTTGTTGCGGCTCGACGGAGTCTCGCCCTCCAAGTGAAATTTTAATGCGATGATTTTCATGGAGGGCGAAAGTCCTCTTGAGCCGTACACGGGAATCTGTGACAACTCGAACGCTCGCATCTTTCCAGAAAAATTGCTTTGCTCTTTTTCTGGAAAGCCTCGCTCTTCGAGAGTTGAATTGGTCTAATGCGCGGCAAAATGCCGCTTAAATTTCGCCCATTGGAAACGGGCGACAAGCGTTCCGCCGCTTGACCGCGTCCGGCGACGCCCCGGTGCGATTGTATTTTTTCCTTTTTTACACCATACTCTGGCAGACAGTTATCGCCGCGACACCATAAATATCCTCAGCCGAACAACCGCGCGATAAATCATTGATCGGACGAGCCAGCCCCTGCAAAATAGGACCATAAGCTCCGGCTCCGGCTATGCGTTGAGTTAATTTGTAGGCGATGTTCCCGGCGTTCAAATCAGGGAAGATTAAAACGTTTGCCGCTCCGGCAAGCTTGCTGTCAGGAGCTTTGGATTTGGCAACAGATGGAACTATTGCCGCGTCAACTTGAAGCTCGCCATCGCCGATTATATCTAAGTTTTCAGCTTTGATTTTGGCTTTGAATTTTTCAGAAGCTTCGATGATTTTGTCAAGAAGTTCGTGTTTGGCACTGCCGTAAGTCGAGAATGAGAGGAATGCTGCTTTAGGAGTTTTACCCATCAACGCGCGGTAAGTATCGCAAGTGGCGATAGCGATGTCAACGAGCTGGTCGGCGTCGGGATCAGGATTTACGCCGCAGTCCGCGTACAATAATACATTATCGCCGGATTCGGTCGGGTTAACTAAATCCATCACGAAACAACTGCTTCCGGTTTTGATTCCGAGTGCGGTGCCGACGCAGTTAAATGATGCTCTGAGCATGTCGCCGGTAGACGCGATACTGCCCGCCACTAAACCGTCAACCATATTGTTGCGGGTCATTAAAGCCCCAAAGAAAATACGATTTTTGATAAATTCGCGAGCTTCTTCTATGGAAATATTCTTTTTTTTGCGGATTTCTTTGAACTGTTCAGCATATTTTTCGAAGAAATCACAGGTCAGATGATCCAGGCATTGAAATTTACGTTCGCTTATATCGGCTTCCGCGCAAGCGGCGGCGATTTCTGATTCAGTACCGAGAACTATGACTTCGGAAGCGATTTTGTCTTTGATAATCATGTTGGCGGCGGTGACTACCCGCGGGTCCTGACCTTCGGGTAAAACTAACTTTTTGGCTCCTTGACGAGCTTTTTCTATAAATAAATCAATAGCAGACATTAATATATCCTTGTTTTTGGGCTTAAACCGGATGAGTGATGGAAGTGACAACGTTACGGGCTATCATTAGTTCTTCGTTAGTCGGCATTACAACAATAGCGGTTTTGCTTTCCGGGGTTGAAATAACGCCTTTTTTACCTAGAGTTTCCTCATTTTTCTTTTTGTTAATAATTATCCCGAGACAATCCAGGTCTTTTGCGACTTTCCAGCGTATGAAATCACTCCATTCACCGATACCGCCGGTGAACACAATAGCGTCAGCTCCGCCCATTAAGGCATAGTATGAACCAATATATTTAACAACACGGCGTGTGAACATGCGGCGCGCGCGCAAGGCTTGCTGGTCGCCTTGTTTTTCCGCCGCGATAATATCACGCATATCAGAGCTGCCGATACCGGCAACACCCAGTAAACCGGATTGTTTATTTAAAGTATCGTCAATTTCATTACGTCCCTGCCCGAGCTCAACGAGCCGGAGAACTATCGCCGGGTCAATGTCACCGCAGCGGGTTCCCATGACCAGGCCTTCCAAAGGAGTCATGCCCATTGTCGTATCAAGAACATTACCATTGCTTATCGCGGCCATACTGCAGCCGTTGCCGAGGTGACAGGTAATCAATTTCATGTGGTCAAAAGGTTTGTCGAGGAATTTACCTGTGGCGATAGCGACGAAATGATGAGAAGTTCCGTGAAAGCCGTAACGGCGAATGCCGTATTTAGTATAGAGATCATAAGGAACCGCGTAAAGATACGCTTCAGGCGGCATGGATTGATGAAAAGCTGTGTCAAAAACAGCGATATTAGGTATGTCTGTAAAAATCTTTTCGCAAGCTTTGATGCCGTCAAGATTAGCGGGGTTGTGCAGTGGTGCTAAAGCAAAACAGTCGCGAATAGCTTCTTTTACATTTGAATTTACTATAGCCGGCTTGGTGAAACGTTCGCCGCCGTGAACTACACGATGACCAACAGCCTGGACTTCAGACAGATCTTTTATTACCCCGAATTTCTTATCTACCAGAATATCGCAAATACTTTTCAGGGCATCGGTGTGGTTTTTCACCGGCGGATCAAATTCTTTTTTCAATCCATCATGACGGGAGTAAATCAAATGGGGGCAGTCACTTCCGAGTCTTTCTACTAAACCTTTTGCTAAAACTTTTTCATTGCCCATTGCGAACATCGTAAATTTCATTGACGAACTGCCCGCGTTCAATACCAGGACTTTCATGTTTTTTCCTTGTTTGTTAATTTGTTATTTAATAAGACGCCCCAGCCCCCTGTGTCTTATTATAAATATATTATTCAGCTAATATAGAGCTGAAATTTCTATTTCCAAATAATAATAAAAAAATGTAACAAAAAACATTGAGTATCTCATAGGAATTAACGCCGGGCAGCATCTAACTTATAATTAAATATAATAAACCGTTTTGTTGCTTATATCATGTCAAATAGATATTTTTTTATAATATTTCTTGATTCAAAGCCGGGAATTGTATAAAAAAAGCCGAATTATGCTATATTAGCAGTGAATTTAAATGGAGATTCCCTTTGAAACTGAATAATAATTTTGAAATAGAAATAGAAAAAGTAACCTTCGGCGGTTCCGGACTGGGACGAATTGACGGCAAAGTGTGTTTTGTCCCGCGCGTCGTTCCGGGTGAAGTGGTCGAAGTAGAAATAAGAAAAGAGAAACGGGACTATTACACCTCGCGTTTGTTGAAGGTATTGAAGCCCAGCCCGGCACGGGTTGAGGAAGAATGCCCTTATGGAAAATTTTGTCCGGGTTGTACTTATCAGCATATTGATTATAAGTATGAGAACGAAATGAAAGACAAGCAGATGCGGAATTTTCTGGAACGCAACATCCCCGTAGATGATTGTGAATTCGGCGACTGGCAGGCTCCGGAAAAACCTCATGGATACCGCAATAAAATAATTTTACATGTGGAAAAAGATGGTCCCAGAACTTTGCTCGGATACATGCATGAAGGCAATCAAACAGTTTTAGATGTCCCGCAATGTCCTTTGGCATGTGATGAGATCAATGAAAAACTGGCGGAATTAAGAAGTGATAAAGGTTTTTTTCACAGCTTGCATAAAGGTCAGACTTTCACTTTGCGTTATACAAAGGAAGACGGAGTAGTTTACTGGCGCAACGCTCCCAAAGCCGGCTTGAGCTGGTTAAAAGAAGATATGCCCTTCGGAAAGTTTTCCGTACCGGTCGGAAGTTTTCACCAGGTCTGTAATTTCGGCAGTGCCGCTTTGATTGAAAATGTAAACACTGTTTTGCAAAAAGAAAAACCTGAAGCCGTGCTTGATTTGTATTGCGGCTCCGGCTTGTTCGGTGTAACAGCCGCTTTAGCCGGAGTTCCAGAAGTGCTTGGAATTGAGATTGATGAACAGGCGGTTGAATCAGCACGCTATAATCTGCGTCAGCACGGTGCGGAAAACGCTAAAATTATCGCGGCGAATGTCGGTAAAGTTTTTGAAAAAACGGTTGAGGAATTGCCGGAATCAGCTATTTTGACAGTCGATCCCCCGCGGAGCGGTCTGGGGAGAGTATTGAAAAAAAGTATAGTGAAAAGTGAAATTAAAAGAATGATTTACATTTCCTGCAGTCCTGACACATTGGGCAGAGATTTAGATATGTTTCATAATAATGGTTTTAACTTGAAATTCGCGCGAATGATTAATATGTTTCCACGCACAAGTCATTTTGAGACCTTTACATACTTAACGAGGGACTGATGAAAAACGATATGCTGCAAGGACATCGCGCACGTTTAAGGAAAAAATTCCTGAGCGGCGGTTTGACAGCTTTGCATGACTATGAAGCATTGGAAATGCTGCTGACTTTTGTCATTCCGCGCCGCGACGTCAAACCGATAGCCAAAGCTTTATTACTTCAATTCAAGGAACTGCACGCGGTCTTTGACGCGTCCCCCAGGGAATTGCAGCAAGTTAAGGGCATTGGTGAAAACACATCGGTTTTATTTGTTTTTCTGCGTGAGTTGTGTAACGGTTATTTGGAATCGAAAGCTTTCGGAACCGATTTTGTCCATTCCCCTAAAAGCGTAATAGATTACGCGCGAATGAAAGTTGGCGGTGAGCAGAACGAATTTTTCATGGTGCTTTATCTGAATACCAAAAACCATGTAATTGATTATGACTGCCAGGAAGGAACTATCAACCGCGCGGCGGTTTATCCGCGCAATATTTTGCGGCGTTGTCTGGATATTCACGCCGCGGCAATCATTCTGGTACACAATCACCCGAGCGGTTTATGTGAACCATCGCCCGCCGACCGCCGTTTAACTGCCGGCATCAAAAAAGTTGTTGAGACTGTGGAAATAAAATTGCTGGATCATATAATCGTATCAAAAGCAGGTTACAGCAGCTTTGCTGAACTCAAAATTTTATAATAAGATTATTTTTGTGGAAGTCGTTTTCCCGCGTAAATAAAGAATCCAATTCCACCCAGATACGCTATGCCAAATAAAACAGCACCGGCAATATACTGCTCCCTGACAAAAACCAGGAAACCTGAAGCTATAGATAATATAATAAAAATATTCGCGATGAAGAATAATCTCCAGTAGATTTCAGTTTTTGTATTAGCGATAACGATAATGATGTTCAACAGTGGTACATAACGAAGCTTGGGGAAATGGCGTGACGGGATGAAAATATTGTACATATAAAGCACCACAAAAATACCAGCGCCGATAATTATGTGCTCTTCGTTATTTTTAATTATTCCCTCTATGACCGCGGCAAAAGAAAGCAGGTAAAGTATGAGTACAGTTATATATTTTGAGCTGGACAAAAGACTTAAAAACCAAATAAAAATGAAATAAATAATATTTAGCCCGGGAATAAAGGGCAGCAAAAATAAATAATTAAATCCTGCTGTTACCGGGGTTATTTTCTCTTTTTTCTTCCTGACGGCTCTTTTTCCAGGAGCAGGTTTGATTATTTTTTCCAATGCCTGCCCCGCCTCTTCGCATGCGATGCAAAAAGCTTCAAAATCACTCTCGAGATCGAATTCCGGTTCGTGAATCGCCTGATTGCGGATAGTTGCTATGAAGCGCAGTTTTTTATTCAATTCCGGTTCAAGTTTTTCCTGAACGCTGGAGATCAATTCATGCATCCCGCGCCCTTCCGCTTCCAGCTTTTTCAACATAGCTTCCAGCTTTTTAGAACGTTCGACTATTTCGCCGATTTGAATTTTCTTCTGCATGTTGTTTTGTCCTTTTAAAAAAATACAATCGCACCGGGACGTTCCCGGACGCGGTCCAGCGGCGGAACGCTGGGCGCCCATCTCCAATGGGCGAAATTTAAGCCTGACCACTTAGCGCAGTCTAGTGGTCGGGCGCATTAGACCAAATCCTCTCTCGAAAAGCGAGGCTTTTAAAAAAGAGCAAAGCAATTTTTTAAAAGATGCGAGCTTTCGAGCTGTCACAAATCCTTATTAAACTAGCTTGGAAAGTATACAAAATCAATGAAGCTGCGAGAAATACTTGAAAATACGATAGATAGGGGGCACGCTCCGCGGGAAAGGCTAAGTTACTGACAACTCGAACGCTCGCATCTTTTTTTAATTCGCTTTGCTTATTAAATAAAGCCTCGCTTTTTGAGAGTGGCATGGGTCTATTGCGTTCCTTCGTCGCTTAAATTTCGCCCATTGGAGATGGACGATAAGCGTTTTCCGCCGCTTAACCACGGAGCCGTTACATCCGGCTCTATTTCTTACGGAATACGATTCTGCCTTTTGTGAGGTCGTATGGTGACATTTCCATCTGCACTGTATCGCCGGGGAGAATGCGAATGAAATTCAGGCGCATTTTTCCGCTGATATGAGCGATCACGGTATGTCCGTTCTCGAGTTCCACTTTAAATCTTGTGTTCGGCAGTAATTCTTTTACTATGCCTTCCACTTTAATTACATCGTCTTTGGCCACGTTAAAATCTCCGGTTCGTTTTCGGTTATTAGTACCATATGCTCAAAATGAGCCGATAATGTTCCATCCACAGTCCTGACCGTCCACCGGTCGGCTTCTGTAAATACTTTATATGTTCCTAAATTCAACATCGGTTCGATCGCTAAGATCATTCCGGGTCGAAGCTTAGGACCTCTTTGACTGCATACGAAATTTGGAACCTCAGGCGGTTCATGCAGTTTCGTGCCGCATCCATGTCCGACATATTCGCGCACCACGCCCAAACGTGCCGCTTTGGCTGCCTTTTCAACAGCCTTGCTGATGTCCCGGACACGATTTCCGGTTTTTGCTTTGGCAATACCTGCATACAGCGATTTTTCAGTATGCTCAAGCAAGCGTTTGACATCTTCCTGAATATCATCGCAAAACGTAAAAGTTACAGCAGTATCGCCGATTCCGCCGTCATAATTTATTCCGACATCAATACTGACAATATCTGTTTCACATAAAATTCTATCAGGTCGTCCAATTCCATGTACAACCTCGTCATTCACCGAAATACATACATTACCGGGAAAACCGTTGTATCCCAGAAACGCACTTGTTCCGCCCGTATCGCCAATTAATGTTCCCGCTATCTGGTCGAGTTCATAAGTTGACATGCCGGGTCGGGCTAATTCCTTGATCTGATCTCTGACCCCGGCGGTTAACTGTGCCGCATAACGTATTTTAGGAATTTCTTCCCCGGTATGAATGACATAGTTGCGTTTCATAAACATTTCTTATCCTAATTTCTTAAATAAAGCGGCAACCATGTCATCACGTTCAACTTCAGTAATGCTTGTCAAAATATTTTTTGAACGATAATAATTTATTAGAGGCTGGGTGCTTTCGTAAAAAACTTCCAGGCGGTCTTTGGCAGTTTCCAGAGAATCATCCGGACGCTGGAAAAGATCCTCATTGCAATCGTCACAAGTATTTTCCTTTTTGGGAGGTAAAAACAACTTATTATAAATTCTACCGCATTTTTTGCAGGAAATTCTAGCTGTAAGACGCTTTAATAAGATATCGTCTTCGATGTCAAAATATATTACAGCATCTATTTCTTTGTTGATTTCCTTTAAGACCTCTTCGAGCAATTCAGCTTGCTTGATAGTCCGTGGAAATCCGTCTAGAATAAAACCATTGTCGCAATCGTGCCGCCCCAAACGTGATTTTACCATTCCCGCGACAATTTCATCGGGAACCAGTTCGCCTTTTTCCATTAATAGCGCAGCGTTTTTTCCCAATTCCGTGCCGTTTTTTACTTCAGCACGTAGAATATCTCCTGTCGAAATATGTACCAGCGGTTCACGTTCAAGAAGTCCGTTTGCCCCTGTTCCTTTACCCGCTCCCGGAGCTCCTAAAAAAATTAAATTCTTTTTGGAAATCATATTACACCTCTTTATATATATTTTGTAGAAAATTCTTCAATTCAGCCTGACCTATTTCTTCTTGAGAGCCTTCCTGCATATCTTTACAAACAACTTTGCCTGATTCCAGTTCGTCATCCCCGCAGATTATCGCGAACCCGGCGTTAACACGGTTTGCCGCGCGCATTTGAGCTTTCATGCTTTTGTCTTCGACTTCGACCACGACAGGGATATTCGCACTACGCAAATCCTGCGCCAGCTTCATATTAAAAGCCCGTGCCGAAGCACCCATGCTGACCAGAAACACCGGTCCTTTGCCGATACCGGGAGCCGCTACACTCAGAGCCTCCTGAACCATCAAAAGACGTTCCAGGCCAGCCGCGAAACCAACTCCGACTATCGGTTTTTTATTTTCCGGCAGATACAATTCATAACGTCCGCCGCCGGCGATCGCATTTTGCGCGCCGATACCCGGGTAGATTACTTCAAAAACCGTATGCGCGTAATAATCCAAGCCGCGCACCAATTGTTTATCGATCTCAAAATCAACATTAAATGAGGTCAACAACTCACAAACGGTATCAAAATAGGCTCTGGATTCAGAGCTGTACGCGCTGACATAATCCGGCGCGTTTTTGACTATTTCCTTGCAGCGGGCTTGTTTACAGTCAAGTATCCGCCAGACATTACGGGCGACGCGTGTTTTGCAGTCATCACACATATCGCCGATATGCTGTTGAAAGTATTTGCTTAAGGTTTCTTCAGCAGGTTTGCGGTCTGTCTGCGCGCCGCGTGTATTTATCATAAGTTTCGTGCCGCTTATCTCAAGATCATCAAGATACTGCATCATCATCGCCATATTCTCGGCATCGAGCTCGGGGGCGACGCGACCGGCGTTTTCAACGCCGATCTGATGGAACTGGCGCCGTCTTCCGGCAGCCGGACGTTCGCCGCGGAACATTGGACCTATGTAGAAAACCCGTTTTTCATTGCCGTTCATGACATCGGTATTAAGCAAGGCGCGCATTACACCGGCAGTACCCTCGGGGCGCAGTGTTAAGCTGCGTCCTCCGCGATCTTCAAAAGTATACATTTCTTTTTGCACAACCTCGGTTTCATCACCGATACCACGCTTGAAAACTTCCGTATATTCAAAAATCGGAGTCCGCAATTCTCCGTAACCATAAAGCGGGAAAATCCTGCGGGCAGTATCTTCGAGCCGATGCCATAAAGGCATTTCACCGGGGAATATATCTGCTGTTCCCGGTGGTGGAGAAAATTTTGCCATAATATAAATATCCTGTTATTTTAAAAAACAAAATGCGCCAGGCAATTTTGCGCGGCGCAGTCTGTATCAATTTATTTTATAATAAATCCAGCATTAATTAATGCTTATAATTTTTTCGTATCAAGTTTTTCAACCTGTTCTTTTAACTCCTTACCTGCACGGAATTTAACAACAGCTCTTTCGGGAATAATGACTTCGTCCTGCGGCTTGTTAGGGTTGCGCCCCTTGCGGCTCTTGCGAACTTTTACTTCAAAAACACCAAATTTACGTAATTCAATAGTTTTTCCCTCGGTCAATTCAGCCGCGATATAATCAAAGGTTTTTTGAACTACAAAAGCAACATCATTTTGAATCAACCCAGTTTCTTTAGAAATTTTAACTACAAGATCACGCTTTGTCATTTTGGCATTCCTTATTTTATCTAATTTTAAATATAAATAGAACAATTTTAATTGCTTAGTACCATAATATTAACCTGCTTAACTCTATAGTCAAAGCATAATTTAAAAAAAATAGTAGTTTTTTATGTTTTGCCTTAAATGTTTTTCAAAGAAATGTAGTTTTAATCGTTGCAAATATTGTTTTACGCCTTATAATGTTGAAATAACAACCAGGTTTCTGTTATCTATCTAATCCGCAAGTCAGCACGGTATTGTCCGGCGTAAGAAACGTTGCTGAACTCGAAAGTAATGTTGAATCAGCATTAAAAGGACCATTAGCGAAAAATATTATCGCAGAGCTCAATGACATTGCGGCAATGGTGCCGTTCCGTCCATATCTCGAACCATTAGCTCCGCCATTCAAAAACTAAATCAATAACATCCGGGCGCGCATTGCGCGCCCGGATGTTATTTTTGACTAAACTTCAGACAGCTTGACTATACGTCCTTTCCGCGCTGATTTGATAGCGGCGAACGCTACTCTTGTTGCCATGACGGCATCATCAATTCCGCAAACCATATCACCCACACCCTGAATCTCATCTACGAAATTGTCGATTGCGTGAGCATGACCTTTGTTCGGTTCAGCAGTAAACTGAAGTGCTTGATCGTTTTTGTCCAGCGATTCCCGGCAAGCGGCGGCTTTTTTCTCAAGCCAACCGGCGATTCCACCCTGTGTGCCAATATCAGGATGACGGTCGTTCAGGAATGGATAAATTATTTTAGGGGGAACATTTTTAATTCCAGCGGTACGAACTTCGCACATGTGGTCACAAACAACCACGCTGCCGTTACCCATCGCCTCGTAAAGTTCTTTCGGATAGCCGAATGTGCCATTGGCGCACAAAATCAGGGACGCGATTTCGCCGCCGGCATATTTAACCATGATCGCGTGGTTGAGCATACCTGTTTCCAGAGCGACAACTTCGACGGGTTCACTAGCCATAAACCAGTTGCAAATATCCGTAAAATGGGTCATTTCAAACAGCATCGGCCCGTATGGTGCCTGTTGTTTATCAAATACCCATGATTTCCAGCTATACCAATCATCATTTATACGTACAGAT
>DAOWBJ010000084.1 GCA_030634125.1 Victivallales bacterium | reverse complement strand
CCTCAAACTATTTCCAATGAATTTGTTATAACCCCTGGTACCTGCGATACTGCTTCTTTAGTCGCCACGCACGGCAAATTGATAGCGCGTGAATCTATGGCGACTAAAAAACTTGTTTGGAAATTAGCCCCTAAAGAAAAAATGGAATTCCAGAACGCTGTTACAAAAAAAATAACACCAGGAAAGAAAGCAACTTTTATGACAACATTCAAAGGGGAACGTTTTGATGTAGCGTTTTGTCCTATGTTTCCCGGGAACTGGGGAGTTGGTGTTGCCGCGCCTATGAAAAAAATTCGTGTTACTGTGGGGGAAACCGCGGGAGAAATTGAAGAGAAAAAGAAAGTTTATATTCTGTCAACACAGCAATATATTGAGGAGAAAATATTAATTTATATGGGAATTAGTTTAGGGGTCTCGATAATCATGCTGCTTCTTGCCGCTTGGCTGGCCAGGCATCTTGGAAAACCGATTATGCATTTGGAAGCTGGAGTAAAAAGGCTTGGGAAAAGAAAACTAAATGAGAAGATTGAACTTGAAAGTAATGATGAGTTTCAGGAATTAGGAGAAACCTTTAATGCTATGGCGTCTGAGTTAAATGGACAAATTAAAAGCCTCAAAGAAAATATTGCTCATCAGGAACGGTCTAAACATGAATTATTTGTGGCGTCAGAAATTCAGAAGGCGATGCTTCCTGACGTTTCCTTGATATTTCCTGAACATGACGAATTTGATATATACGCGGAAATGCATCCGGCCAAAGAAGTTGGCGGTGATTTTTATGATTTTTTCTTTGTCGATGAAAATCATCTGTTTTTTGCTATTGGTGATATTTCAGGGAAAGGACTTCCAGCGGCACTGTTTATGATGCGGTCATTGACTTTACTGCGGCACGAAGCGGAGGATGGATTCGCCCCTGATGAAATTTTTGTGAATGTTGGTAATGAATTAAAACACAATAATGATTCATGTATGTTTTTTACCGGAACTTGCGGTTTGTTTGATGTTACCAGCGGTGAAGTCATATTAAGTAATGGTGGACACCCGCCCCCATACTTGCGGCATAGAAATAGTTTTGATAAGGTAGAAACTGAAACCGGAATAGTAGTTGGAGCCTTACCGCTCAAACCGAAACAGTTTAATATTACGAAATTACAATTGAAAAAAGGCGACACGCTGTTTTTCTATACCGATGGTATTACGGAAGCGTTCAATGCTAAAGGAGAAGAATATCAATCAGGACGTTTACATGCCGCATTGCAGAAGCTTACCGGAGCTAATCCCCGCGAAATACTTGAAGGGGTCTCAAAATCCATAGCCGAATTTACAGGGGACGCCCCACAGTCAGACGATATAACCATGATGACAATAAAATATTATGCTTGATGAAAAAAAAGTCGTATTCCTGGAGCTGAACTCCTCATATTCGCATTCGATGCCGGGCTATTGCCTCATACGCGCCCTGGCGGAACGGGAAGCGCCTGAATGGAGCTGGGGACATTCTGAGGCGACTGCCAAAACCTCTCTTGATGAGATTGTTTGTGATGTCGAAGCTAATAATCCTGACGTTCTGCTGGCAACCGGCTATATCTTCAACCTTGACTTGTTATTGAAAGTCTGTACCGAACTGAAAAAACGCAATAAAGGATTGAAAATATTTCTTGGCGGTCCGAGTTTTCTCGGTGATAATGAACATTTTCTGCGTGAAAATCTATGTATTTCCGGGGTCATCAGGGGAGACGAATCCTCAATTCCTGATTTATTAAAGGGAAATGACTTTAAACAAGTTGCCGGTTTATGTTATCTCAATGAGCAAAATTGTTATCAGGACAATAAATCAGCGGATTACAAAGCTGAACTTGATACTTTACCCTCTCCGTATCAGCATGCTTTAATTCATCGTGGAAAAGCTTTTTATCAACTCGAAACCAGCCGCGGCTGCGGCGGCGCCTGTACTTTCTGCACCAGTTCCAAAAGCAAAAGAGTTAAATATCATTCTCTGCCACGGGTCAAAAAAGATTTGCAGTCCCTTCATGATCTGGGCTATCGTGATATACGCTTGATCGACCGTACTTTTAACGAGGATTCTGCACGCGCGGTATCTATGCTTAAGTTTTTCGCGGAAGATTTCCCTGATATGCGTTTTCATCTGGAAATCCATCCCGGCAGACTCAGGCCGGAAGTTCTTGAGCAACTGGCGAAAGCAGAGAAAGGCAGCTTGCATTTGGAGGCGGGAATTCAGAGTTTTGATCCGACTGTATTGAAAAAGATTCGCCGCCCCGCTTCAGCGGAAAAAACAGAAAAAAGTCTAAAGGCTTTGCTTGCTTTAGATAATTTAGAACTTCATACTGATTTGATTGCCGGTTTACCGGGGCAGACTTTGGCTTCTTTGTTGAGCGATGTTAATAAAATGCTGGAACTGGCTCCTGACGAGATTCAACTGGAAAATTTAAAACTTTTACCGGGAACAGAATTGCGCGAAAATCCGCCGCCGGGCTTAGAATACAGCCCTGAAATACCCTGGCAGGTAACGCGGACTAATAAGATGAGCGTCAAGGACTTGGAAAAAGCAAGTTTGTATTCATACATATTGGATTCGTGGTACAACCCGCCGGGCTTGAGGAATGTATTTCGTTTTTCCACCCGCCAAAGCAACGATTTTTTTATTGAATTTTGTGATTTCATTGAGCCTTATTGCGATTTGAGCAAAGGCAAACTGGCAATGGAAAAGCGTTTTGATTTACTGGAAGAATTTTTAGAAGAGCAGGATGAAAAATCCTTAGAACTATGTCGTTTTGCTAAGATTGCCTGTGGTTTCCGTTGTGATAAAGCGGATATGCAAAAATATTCAAAGTCAACTGACGAGACTGTTATCTGGAGCAGGGCGGAGCTGGATAAAAATACAGCAATAAAGCGTTGTATAAAATTAGACTGCAGTTTCAACGCCGCAGACTTCTGGCTGAACCCAAAAGCAAAGTTACACGAGTCTCCAACCAGCTACATCTTCAAATTACATTACGGCAGAAACGTGGCGAACGTCGTAAAAAGAAAATAATAAAAGCCCCAGCGTTTGCCTTTCGCGTTGCTCAGGCTCAGCCTGCGCAAAGTCGCCGCTGGACCGCGAGCCGAACGCCGGTCTCGTTATATTTGGGGATTCACTGCACGCGCTACGCACGTTTGTGAATCCCAAAGATTTAGCCATTTTTTGTTAAATCCCTACGGGATTAAAAAAGCTGGGAGCGCTGGTCGCCAGTCCGGCATATCTTTTGATGGCTGAAAGCACGAAATCCCACAGCCCAGGGTGAAGCCCTGGGAAACAATCCCCACCCACAAGCCAAGGGCTGAAAGCCCCTTTTTTTAAGCAGTAATATTGCTAAATTGTATGTGTTTTGCTTGCTTTTTGATGATTTTGCCTATATACTAGAGAATAGACACGAAATCAATGTAAATCGGGGGAACAGTTATGGCTAAAAAAGGCACTGCAAAAGGCAAAGGATATATTTTTAAACGTGGTAAAATATTCTATTTGCAATATGATGTCAATGGTAAACGATTTGTTCAATCCTTAAAAACTAAAATTGAAAAAGAAGCTCAGGATAAAGCAAAAGAAATTCTGGAACCAGCTCTTGCTGCAGACACAAAAGAAAAAGTCATGTTCAATGTCGCCAGTGCCAGAAAACTTCTCGCTAGAAAGTCCATTAAACTGTCTAAAGCCTGGGAGTTGTTTCTTGAAACCTCAACTAGACCTGATTCAGGACCAGCAACGTTAAAATCCTATAAAAGTTTTTTCTTGCGTTTCCAGAAATGGCTTGCAAAAAATTATCCAATAATACAAGACTTAGGGAAAATCACGGAAGAAATTGCTATTGAATATGCAGATTCTGTTTGGGCACAAGGCGTATCTGGGACAACATTTAATAACCATATGCAGGCAGTAAAATTAATTTTTAAGCATTTGCAAAAAAAAGCCGGTTTAGATGAAAATCCATTCCATTCAATTGGTAGAAAGGTTGAACATAAACTTTCTCGCAAAGAATTTTCGGAAGCTCAAGTGCTTAAGATATTAAATTCCTTTAAAAATCCTAAGCTCGTCTTAAAAGACAAAGAAGAAATGGAAGTACTGTTTCATCTTGGAGCATGGACAGGCTTAAGGCTAATAGATTGCGTGTTAATGAAATGGGAAAATGTAAATTTGGAAAGGAATATTATATTTTGCGAACCGCATAAAACCAAAAGAGTCAAGAGAACTGTAAATGTTCCTATTCACCCTCTTTTGCGGGAGCAACTCAATAAAGCTTTAGAATGGAACAACGCTGAATATGTCATGCCTAAACTGGCTCATAGATATCTTGGTCCATCTTCCCCGATTTCAAGTGAGGCAGCCACTGTTTTTAAGTTTATTGGGCTTGAGGTAAGCAAAGAAGCCAAAAAAGGTCTACGGCGTAAAAAGAAGACAAATGTTTATGGTTTTCATTCCTTCCGACATTCATTCGTTTCATTCTGTGCCAAAGCAGGAGTTCCTATGCCAGTAGTCCAATCAATCGTCGGACATGGCAATCCAGCAGTAACAAGGCATTATGTTCACATTGGCGAAGGAGCCGCGCGACAAGCGATTAATGCTTTGCCACAAGGGAATACTTCAGGAAAAACAGATCATCAAAAGCTTAAGATCATTTCTGACATATTGAATTCAAAATCTATTCTGACGGAAAGCGACAAACGGATATTAGAGACTCTTTCTAATTAAAAATTGTACAATGAATGAATTCATTTCTGAGTCAGTTAGTTTTTGCTATTTGTGGGGAGAATTTTTCTGTTTTGTTGCTTTGAGATTTGTTTATGTAAGTTAGGAGTTTTTTCCAGGTAGCTATGGCTTTTTGTTGTTTTGGGATGGTCATTCGGCTTCGGGCGATTGAGAGGCTCTCTTCTGAATTGTTTGTGTATTTGGCATCTAACTTGGAATACCAATAGTCACAGAGGTGTTTTAGCCGTTCGCGGCCAGTGTCGTAATCATTGTCACCCAGGTACACCGTCATCTCTTCTTCGAAGGTTTCGCTATGGTTAGGCATCGTTTAAGATGTTGTATATGGATTCGGGGATTGCGGGATAATTTGCGCTTTCCTGGATGAATGGTAAAACTATAGGAAGGCTTTCGGTAATATCGCTTTTAGCTAGTTGCTGGAAGAAAGCATAGTTCGCGGCTACCGGAGGAAAGTTGGGAAATTTTTTGAATGCTAGAAGAGAATTTCTATACATGACATCATGCATTTTTGAACTATAATTAGCTCCCATACAACGCTTGAGCAGGATTAGGTTTTCCGCGCATTGCGTCAGGCTGTCGTTTGGTTCAAACTGATATTGTTTATAATTTGCCAGATTGATTCTTTTAGTTTTACATTTCTGCTCGAAATGATAGAATTTATTTCTGTCTGAAAAGTTGTTGATTCTAATAATAGCAATAGCTATCGCTATAGTTATAAAACCAAACAGCAAAAATGAATAAATTATCTTCACAAACTATCTCCTCAATACTTATAAACAATAAATAGCCTTAAAAGTAGATTCTAAGGCTATTTTGATATTAACATAAAGCTTATAAATTTTATTTAAGAGCTTGGCTCTGTTTTGGTTTCCGCTTTGGATTTACTTTCCACGCGATTGGTTTTCGTAATAAAAACCGTATAGGCTGTAGACCTAGCTTGATTCGCTCTACATTCGTTGAATCTTTAATATTCAATCCCTTTTTCTCATCGCTCCAATATTTCTCCAGAGAGTCTTTTTTGAACTGGGGAGCACGGTTTTCTTTTCGCAGTTCAGCCTTGGATTTTGCTTTAACTGTGCGTGCACGAGCGTTTATTTCTTTTACTATGTCTTTGTGGTCTATTGGCTTTGGATTTTTATTGCGCTTTCTGTGCCTGTTGTCTCGTTCAGTATAATACTCATCAAGTTTCTTTAAAAGTTTTGGGTCTTTAACATAGTCATTCATATTAAACGAAACGATTTCTGTCTTTTTACCGTCAAATGATACCAGCTTCTTGAGTTTCGCCTGATAAAATTTCCCCTTGTATCTCATCATAATGTCAAAAACAAATATTCCTTTATCATCGTCTTGCTCTATGATTACCAGGTTGAAATCATAATCACCTGTCTTTTTTAGCAAGCCACCGCTTCCGCCTGACCCTCCTTGTGGAGTAAATGAGGTCCAACTGTCCGAAATTTTGTCAAGCACAGTTCTCTTGCCATCACAAACGACAAAACGATATTTCATGTTTAAAGCCCAGATTGCAGTGTAATGGTACTTTGTCTTGGACACTTGACAAAAACCTTTCAGGTACCGTGTGTCCTTGTCCTGTGAATAAGAATACAGACAGGCAAAAATAAAAATATAAAGTGAAACTGCTATTTTAAGTTTACTCTTCTTAGACATAATAATATTCTCCTTATCTTGTTGAAGCAGACTTCTTTGGGGGTTGCCTATTATTCATATGTATAGTTATTATTGATTTGCAATAGCATGCGCGTTGTACCAGGGACTCCGTCAATTGTGTAAGTAAATGTCACATATTGATTTACAGTATTAGCAAAGTTAGTGCCAACAGCAGGGTTGGTGGGAAAGTCGGGGTAAATAGAAGGAGTTCCTTCTGGACTAGAACCGGTAACTACCCAGTTTTCAGGTATATTGTTACTAGTGCTGGTAAGCAGCCAACTCGCCGTCCCCTGCCAATCAATACTATTTGTCACATGATTATTCACATACGCCAGATTGTTCCAGCCGTCGGGATAACCTAATGATGCCATAGGTTTTGATTGTAATTTCATGTTCTTACTACTGGAAAGCGCCATAGCTAGTGCTATGGGATCGGAGGTCTGCCACTTACCCAAGTCAGAACGATAATTACGGAATAGAAACACTGATCCTAAGCCTTCGACGTTGGGTTTTCCTGTGAAAAATCCTTCTTTGCTGCCTCCTCCAAAAGCAGTTTTGTTTGTG
>DAOWBJ010000016.1 GCA_030634125.1 Victivallales bacterium | reverse complement strand
GAAAAGACTTCGTAATGGACATTACAAGGGACACCATCATGTCAGAAACTGATCCGAACCGTAGATAAAGCACAGAAAAAAGCGTCGCCAGCCTCAAAATAACAAATTCCTATACAATCAAGTTAGAAAATGGGGTAAGGAATATTGGCAAATCAGTTATACTCATCGGGGTAGAGGGCGTACCAGTTATGTGAGCGACAAAAATCATGAGAAAATAAAAGTATACTTTAAACGCTTGAAACCTTAACATTTTTCGCGCCCTGATAACGCTGTTTCTGGCCTTTATAAAAAGCCGGTTACTTCTAGTAGCCAACATGTTATAAAAACCAGACCGGCATTTATCATCATCACGCAAAAAGTTAAGTTTCTTCCCGCACAAAGTATAGAAATTGAGAATTACAAAAGATTCAAAGAATTGAGCAAAGAGTTAATTGATCTGTATATCGAGTATGCAAAAATAACCGATAACGAAAATGATTCTTGACCATCAAGAACTCGGTACTCTCAAGAAATTATATAAGCTGTTTTTTCTTTTGTAAAAAACTTGCAAATTTTCTATTTTAGTATATATTCCACCCTTTACATGTGTTTGCATGAGATGCTATTGTTGTATATTTTTTACAATAAATATTAATAATAAAAGTAAAAATCTTTGGAGATTTAAAAAATGGCTGTACCAAAAAGAAAAACATCAAAAATGAAAAAACGTCACCGTAAAGCTGCAAACCGCTATAAGGGTGTACAAGTAAATCTTTGCCCTTCATGTGAAGCTCCTATACTTCCGCATCGTGCTTGTGAAGCTTGTGGTGTATACAAAGGTAAACAGGTTCTTACTGTCGAGAACTAATTATGAGAATTGCTGTTGACGCAATGGGGGGAGACTATGCCCCGGCTGTTGTAGTTGAAGGAATTACAGCTGCTTTATATGATTTTCCTGAATACGAGCTTACTATCGTCGGGCATCTCGGCAAGCTCGCTTATTATCTGGAAAAATACGGAATTGAAGATCATCCTCGTTTAAAACAAGTTCATGCTGAACAAGTTATAGAGATGAGTGATAATCCGACCGTAGCTTTACGCGCGAAAAAACATTCCTCAATGACAGAATGTGCCCGTTTATTAAAAGACGGCAAGGTGGATGCAATAGTCAGCGCCGGTCATACTGGCGCCGCTGTCGCTGCCATGAAAGTAATTGCCCGTACGCTACCTGGAGTTGAACGTCCAGCGATTACGGCAAGCATGCCGGGCTTATCCGGTCGCTTTGTATTGGCGGATTCAGGCGCGAATGTCGATTGCCGCCCCATTCACTTAGCGCAGTTTGCCTTAATGGGTGAAGTTTACGCAAAATATCTTTTCGGCATTGACAAGCCGACTATTGGATTGCTCAGTGTTGGCGGCGAAGAAGGAAAAGGCAATGAATTAACTAAAGAGGTCTTTAAGATTTTAAGTAAATTGCCGATTAATTTTATCGGCAACGTTGAAGGAAACAATGTTTTTCAAAATGCCGCTGATGTTGTTGTTTCTGATGGTTTTATAGGCAATATTCTGCTCAAAAGCGCTGAAGGTATCAGTAAAACGACGATGTTGTTGATGAAAGACCTTTTTTCCAAAACTCCCGCTCGCTTGACTGGAGCTTTGTTGAGTCGAAGCGCGTTCAGGGAATTGAAGGCTTTTGCGGATCCTGACGACTTTGGCGGCGCTCCTTTACTGGGCACCAATGGCATTTGTATTATAGCGCATGGTTCGGCAAGTGCCAGAGCCGTTCGCAATGCTGTCAAAGCAGCAGGGGAGTCTATTAAATTCGGAGTTAATGATAAAATCGTTAGCAGAATCGCAGAGACTAAAGAGATTATAGAGTCGATGGGAACAAAATAAAATTATCCATATTGAATGGATAATTCATAACGTCTAAGGAAGGAATATGAGTATTCAAATTTTAGGTATTGGTTCTTACGTGCCGGAAAAAATTCTGACCAATTGTGATTTAGAAAAAATGGTTGATACTTCCGATGAATGGATTAAAACCCGCACCGGCATTGAGCAAAGAAGAATTGCGTCAGCCGAACAAGCTACCTCGGACCTGGCATACGAAGCGGCAAAAAAAGCACTTAAAAATGCAAATATTCAAGCTAAAGAACTTGATGCTATCATTGTTGCCTCGATCTCTGTTGATCAGGTTTTTCCAAGTACCGCATGTATTCTGCAGGAAAAACTCGGAGCAAAACATGCTTTTTGTTTTGATTTGGAAGCTGCCTGTTCCGGCTTGCTGTACTCTCTGGAAGTCGCTAACTCCCTGCTGGTTGGGAATCCTAAATATAAAAAGATATTAGTTCTTGGAGCGGAAAAGCTCTCTTCTATTGTAGATTGGGAAGATCGCAATACTTGTATATTATTCGGTGATGGTGCCGGAGCACTAATCTTAGGCAAATGTGAAGATGCTGCTGAAAACTGTATTATCGCCTCTGATCTTGGCGCAAATGGTAAATATACTGATATTTTGCAAATCCCTGCAGGCGGAAGCCGTATGCCGGCAAGTGCTGTAACTGTAGCCAATAAACAACATTATCTTACTATGGCTGGAAGCGATGTTTTCAAACTGGCCGTGAACGCCATGGTTGGTTCTTGTAAAAAGGTCATGAAAGAAGCTGGAATTACAGCCGATGACATCAAATGGCTGGTTCCGCATCAAGCTAATTACCGTATTCTCCGCGCTGTAGCAAGCCGTTTAAAAATACCTGAAGACGAAGTTTATATGAACGTTAACCGCTTTGGTAATACTTCAGCGGCTTCAATAGGGCTTTGTCTTGATGAAATCGCCGACGGCAACTTGGCAGAAAAAGGTGATTACATTTTACTAACCGCTTTCGGCGGCGGTCTCACGTGGGGCGCAATGCTGATTAAATGGTAGATTTATGATTTGAACGTCAAAGCTTTATTAATTAAAAATAGCCACAGGTAAAACCTGTGGTTTGAAGCAGTAAAATGCACCAACCCCGAACGAGGTTGAACAACTGAACGTAACAAGCTGCTTATTCAACCCCCGGGGTTGATGTTTTGGGAATGCGAATATCCCACGGGTTTTACCCGCGGCTATTTAAATATAACCCCATTGGGGTAATTAAAAACTCGTCAAATGACGAGTTTTTTTTATACCTTGAACGGCTTGACTTTCGAGCTAATTACCTTTATATTGCAAGCTAATTATCTTAACACTTAAAAAAAGAGAGTACATGAAGCTGTTTAATTTTTCTACAACCCTGAAACTTAGTTTCTGGATACTGGTTCTGTCTGGAGTTGTTTGCTTAAGTGGATGCAGGCAGGACTCGTCAAATTCTAAAATCGAAAATCTCAAAATTATCCGCGGCGCAAAACAATGCGCTTTGCCCGGCGAAGCTTTCCAGAAAAAACTAATTATTGAGGTGCAGGGAGCACAGCAAAAAGGTTTTCTCGGCGGCAAGGGAGAACGCCTGCAGCTATCAGACCGCAAAATTCTTTTTGTATTAATTGAAAAATCTGACTTAAAACTTTCCGCTACTGAAGCAATGAGCAATGTCAGCGGGGAAGTCATTGTTTCCGTTAGTGCCGGCAAAAAAATTGGAGATCAATATCTCAAGGTTATTCCAGTAGGTGCCGAAGATAAATCTATCACAATTCGTTTTGTTACCGGCATAAAAATAATCGGCGGCAGCCAGGAAGCTTACTCCAGTAATTATCTGGACAAACCCATTCAAATCAAGACCATCGGCAGTAACGGCAAAGCCCTTAAAGGCGTCCCCGTCTATTTTACCTTAACGTCAACTCCAGACAACCAGGGCAAAAGCTCCGCTAAATTAACCCGGGAATGTGTTTTAACTGACAAAGAAGGCGTTGCGGCGGTCGGATTCAAAGTCGGCTCAAAAAGCGGCACTTATGGAATTGAAGCAACTGTCTCTGACCCGGCGCATAACTTGTTTATTCGCGGCATTCATATAAAAGTTATGGGAATAAATGTATTCATGGTAATTGTCGCGGTCCTTGGCGGTCTGGCTTTATTTATTCTGGGAATGCAGATGATGAGTGACGGCCTACAGACTATTGCCGGCGATAATATGCGCCGCCTTCTGCAATTTTTCGCCAGCAACCGCATCATCGCGGTACTCGCTGGAACTATGGTTACAGCCGTAATCCAGTCCTCAAGCGCTTGTTCTGTTATGGTTATCGGCTTTATTAATGCCGGTTTATTAAAACTATTTCAAGCCATCGGAATTGTCCTTGGGGCCGATATTGGAACTACTATTACCGCTCAAATTATTTCTTTCAAACTTGGTGCTTTAGCCTTGCCGGCTGTTATTCTAGGAGCCTTCGCGATGATGCTTCTCAAAGGGAAAACCGCTAAAGGCTGGGCTACAACTATACTTGGTTTCGGGCTTTTGTTCTTCGGCATGGGCATGATGGGTGGCGAGCTGAAGGCCATTGGAACTTTCCCGACATTTATCCGTTTTTTCAGCAGTTTTGACTGCGTTCCCGCCCTTGGACAAGCGATGCCGTTCGGACATGTTCTGGGTGCTTTTGCAATCGGCGGGCTTTTGACTGTGGTCATTCAAAGCAGCTCGGCTTCCATAGGTATTATCATGGCTCTGGCGGGCAGCGGACTGATTAATTTCTACACCGCGATGCCGTTGATGCTGGGCGCGAATGTAGGGACAACCATCACTGCTGTATTAGCCGCGATCCCAGCCAACCGCAGAGGAAAGCAAGTTGCTTTAGCTCACGTTTTGACCAAGGCTTCCGGTACTTTTTACATGCTCGCGCTGTTTTATGTAAACTGGCCGGGCACCGACACTCCGATATTTATGTATGCCGTAAACGAAATGACCAAAGGTAATGTTTTCGCCGCAATCCCGCAGAATACCATGCGCCATGTTGCCAACGCGCACACTTTATTCAACTTTATAAATGTTATCCTTTTTATTCCGTTTATCGGTCTTCTGGATAAATTATGTAACTATATTATTCCTGTTGAAATCGAAAAGAAAGAGCAAATAACCTTTCTGGAACCTCTCCTGCTTGAGACTCCGGCAGTTGCTCTGGAACAGGTCATTCAGTCAATCCGGCACATGGTTAAAGAATCCTGGTCAATGGTTGACTGCGCTATGCAGAACCACTTCCTGCCAATCAAGATAGACGAAAAGAAAGAGGTCGAACTTGAAGCCCGTGAAGAAAAAATTGATGAATGTCAAGCTGAAATAACTAATTATCTCGTACAGCTTACGCGCCGCGAACTTACCAGAAGTCACGCCGAAGTGATTCCACTGCTTATGCACTGTACTAATGACGCCGAAAAAATCGCTGACCATACTGAAAATATCATCGCCCTGACCTATCGCCTTAAAAAGACGAAACAAGAGCTTTCAGAATCCGGTAAAGTTGAGCTTGATGAACTATGGATATTACTCAAAGACGAAGCCGACAACGTTATTAATTCTCTGAATAAACGTTTGCCGGACGGCGTGCAAAATGCTTTGAAGGACGAAAAACAAATAAATAAACTTGTCGATAAATTTGAAAAAAGTCATGTCTCGCGGCTCAGCAAAGGAAAATGCGACCCGGTTGTCGGTATTATCTTTATCGAAATGCTTGCCGAACTTGAAAAAATCGGGGACCATCTTTCAAATATCGCTGAACGTACACCGGAAATTCAAGAACATTATTTTGAACTTGGCTAAGGAGAGCCTCCCATGAATTGGAAACAATTACTTTCTACGCAACGCTTAGGTAAGGACAAGCCCGAAAAGCCTATTCCGGGGCGATCGCCTTTTCAACAGGATTTTGACCGTATTTCCTTTTCGTCAGCTTTCCGCCGCTTACAGGACAAGGCGCAGGTGTTTCCTTTGGCGGAAAGTTCCTATGTCCGCACTCGTTTAACCCACAGCATGGAAGTCGCCTGTGTCGGGCGCTCTCTCGGAACTGGAGCAGGAGTATACATTTGCGGCAAATATAAACTTGACAGGATTCAACCCAGTGATATCGGCGCGATTGTCGCCGCCGCCAGTTTGGCGCATGACATCGGCAATCCTCCAATGGGGCACTCCGGCGAAGAAACTATACGGGACTGGTTTTGTCATTCCGGCATTGGAAAGGGAATGAAGAAAAAAATGTCTGAACAAGAACAAGCGGACATCATCAATTATGAAGGCAACGCCCAGGGTTTCAGAGTGCTGGCAAAACTGCAAATGCCCGATAACAACGGCGGAATGCAGCTGACTTGCGCGACACTCGCGGCTTTTGCAAAATACCCCATTGAGGCGATAGACATTGATAAATCAGCCGGAGTCGGCACTAAGAAGTTTAATTTTTTCAATGATGACCGCGATTTATTCGCACAGGTCGCGGCAAATACCGGTTTAGCTGAATTGGCGGGTAAAAACTATGCCTGGTGTCGTCATCCTCTGGTATTTCTCGTTGAAGCGGCTGATGATATTTCTTATCAAATTGTTGATTTTGAAGACGGGCATAAGCTTGGGATTATTCCTTATAAAGACATACAGGAATTATTCATGAACGTCATCAATAAGCCGGAATTAGAAAAAGATATTAATGCTTTAAGCGACCCGATTCTCAAAGTGGAATTTATGCGTGCCAAAGCTATCGGCACGCTGATCGGTGAAGTTATTGAAGCTTTTAAAGATAATCACAAGCAAATTTTAGCGGGTGAATTAGATAAACCTTTAGTGGAATTAATTCCTTCTTTTGAAGCACTAAGAAAGATTCAACAACGCAGCATAGATGATATTTACACTTATCAGCGTGCGGTAGAAATTGAAGCTGCCGGCTTTGAGCTCACGGAAGGTTTGCTCAATACATTTGCCGCCGCGATAAATGATCACGCCGGGAATGAAAATCCATCATACCGCAGTCAAAAAATGATACAGCTCATTCCTGAAAAATATCGCGATGTAAATCCTGACAGTCCTTATCTGCGTTTATTAAATCTACTCGATTTCATCTCAAGCATGACAGATTCATACGCCGTCGCGCTCTACAAAAAGATAAAAGGAATATCCCTACCCTCAGGAAATATGTGATTGATATTTGTTGTTTTCTTGTTATTAAAGGTCGAATGGTTTACGTTACTTGTAACGGTAAAGAGCATATAGTGTTGAAGTGATTGATTTTTTAGAGATTAGAGATTATAATAATAAAAAGGAATTATTTTTTATAATAAACAACTAAAGAAAAAATACATATTTATATGTTTTTTTGTTGTTTTGTATACTTTTACTTATATATTACTTTCCATGAGTTATTTTTAAGTTTAAAATTAGTTGGATGAAAAGTGTATAAAAAATAAACATTTTGCAATTTCTGCATAAAACTAAGAGGAACAAGTGGGATATTATAATGAGGTAATAAATGCTTGCAACCAGCTTGGTACTACAAAAGCCTTGTTTGTATTCTTTTTTTTACTTGCCCATGGATATATTTGGTGGCTATATAAAGGTCGTTTGAAAGATAGACAAACTGAAATAGATCGAATGGCAACTGAAAATAAAGAATTTAGAAAATATTTTATGACTATATTAAAAGAAAATAGAAAAAACAAACAAAAAACAGGGGGTAAATAATGTTCGCATATACTGTTTTATTAATCACCTTAGTTTTCGTTATAATTATGGCTCATTATCTAAGAAAAATAAAACGCCATGATACCACTTTGTATCAATTTTGCCAACAACGCAGAGACTTAATAAAATTACTAAGAAATAATGGCGAAAAGTTATCAGATGCGGATTACAGTATTGCCATAAATCTCCAAAATTATTTGGATGATACTATTCATAATTTTGCAAATTACATAAAAGTTTTTAATATCTATAAACTTGGCAAAAATTTAAAAGAAGCTGTAGTAAAAATAGAAAAAATGCAAAAATCTGACAGAAAAGATTTACAGAAAATGCAAAATGATTTTATGCATATACAATTTATAGCTTTTTTTAGATTTACTCCATTTTTAAAGTATAGGTTGATTGTTACAATTTTATTGCTTCTTTGTCAGATTTTAATTTCATTTGGATTAAATCGTATTTTCTCTTGGATATGCAAAACAAATGGATTTTTAACTTGGCTAAAAAATGAAGAACATCAATGTCAAGAACGGGTCAATGCTATATAAACACTCGTTTTTTTGTTTCCAAAATATCCATTATTTTAGTTTAAGCAGCGATGCTCATACAAAGGATGCATAAAATTCCGGCTAGAATGCCTAAAGCTTTTTTGAAGCTCAATTTTTCCTTTAAAAACAATATTCCCAGTCCGCAGGTCGCGATAAAACTCATCTGCGCCAGAGGTAATACTACTGCCGCGTCTCCATGCTGCAGCGCCAATGCCATGAAAAGCACAATTCCACAAATCAACAAACCTGAAACCGCACCGTAGCGCCAGCTTTTTTTGCCGAATTTCTCGCCAAGATGTTTTTCTCTGTATATGGCGTAAACAGCCCCGCCAATAATCCAAGACGCTCCGTTCAAGACCAGCAAAAAATTCCTGTCTGCGCCTTCCATAAAGGCGTATTTGTAGCTTAACCCCATGCCGGCACGCAGCAAAGCCGCTATTCCGACCAGGTAAAATCCCAGTTTCGCTTTGTTCGTATGTCCCCCGTGCGGAGAATCCAGAAAAAACATGAAAACCGCGGCAAGCGCGAATAAAATTCCAAGTAATTTCATAACGGTAACAGTTTCCCCAAGCAAAATAAAAGCGCCAAAGGCTACAACAACCAGATTCAGACGGTAAATTGTCGAACATATCCCGGCATCATTATGACTCATTCCCTCAATCAAAAGAAGGTTCGCCACCACCGAGAAAACACCGGAAACAATCCCCCAGAGCAAAGTTGTTTTCCATAATGCAAAATCAAATTTCAAAAATAATAAAAATACGGAAGTCCAAACTAAACCGATTATCAACACGTAAGCGCCGCGTGACCTACTCTTGCGGGCATACAAACGGAATACTAAATCATTTACCGCCGTACAGAAACAACACGCCAGTGCAAAAAATAATGTCATTATAAATAAACCTTTTTTGAATATTTGTAAATAAATAGCTTGATATTTTTATTGTTTGTATATATAATAAGCTAAAGAAATAATTTTTCAACAATAAAGTTTACAAATATTCAAAAATTATTATGAGACAAAATCTAATAAAACTTGGTTCTTCAATCAAAGCTTTTCGCAAAGAACAAAATTTAACCCTTGCCGCACTCTCTGAGACGACCGGCTTGACTGCCGGTTTGCTGTCGCGAATAGAGAACTTCAGAACTATCCCGTCTCTGCCGGTTTTGCTGAAAATAGCTGAAGCTTTAAAGGTTACCCCGGCGGAACTGCTTTCGGGTATAGGTGAAACGTCTTCGCCCGTCTGGACGCTGGTCAGGAAGAATGAACGGACAATGGTTGAACGTGAAAATAATAAAGGTTTCATGTATGAAATGCTTTTGGATACGGAAAGCTCGGGCGGCAATTTACAAACTTTGATTTTGAATATCGAACCGGGGGCGCTACGCGAAAAAGTAAAAACAGATGGCGACCAGTTTATTTTCATCTTAAAAGGCAGTATAGTTTTTTGTTTAGGAGATGAAAAAATAAATTTAAGCGAAGGAGATATTTTATTTTTTGACGGCAATATCGAACATGTACCTGAAAATCCAGGCAGTGAAACAGCCGTATTATTAGCAGTTTATTTACTGAAAGAGGCAAAATAATGACAGCAAAAATCAATTTTTATGGTGAAGATCTCAATATTACCGTATCAGGAAGCGATAGAAGCTGTCATCAAAGCGGGTGGTGAATGCATTGTCGCACATCCTTACTGGAACGGTTTTACCAGTGCTGAGATTATGCAAGTTAAAAATCTAATAGCACTCGAAGTCTATAATACTGATACCCGTTACATCGGCAAAGGTTATAGTTCATTCGGTCGCTGTGGAAATATGTCTGGTTTCAAAGCAACTACACCAGAAGAAAGGGACGACACCAAAGAAATAACTTCTTATGAAACAGAAATCCCTGCTGACGCAGGACTCACCTACCTTCGCTGTCAAATAAAGGACAAAGAAGGCAGATACGCCTGGAGTTCACCGATAAAAATTTAGTAATATCCAAGTAGGGGATATCGCTTTTTTTGAGTGATTTTAAGTAGTCACAGGAGTAGCCTGCTCCGTGACAAGTACCTTTGACAGCTTTAAAAGATTAAAGCCCGATTTAAAGCATTATGTGCCGGAGCAAGGCTGCTCCCGGCACTACTAAAAGAAATCTTTTGTTGCTTTCATCCATTGGTCTGTGATTAACTGATGCCCCGCTAGAGACGGATGCACACCATCTCTGAGCCAATACTCAGGCGGGGCCTGTTTGAGCGCGTCATTTAATACAGACTGAATCGGCACGAAAGGAAGATTAAATTCTTTAGACAAATTTTTGACAATTTCTCGACGATCATCAATTTCCTGAAGCCATTCCTGTGCTACCGCTCCGAATTCAAGAACAAAAGGCTCGCAGAGAACTATTTTAATTTCCGGCAATGCCTGTTTTGTCCAGGTCAGGATTTCATGATAAATGCGTCCATAACGTTCAACACCAACACCATTATTTGAACCAAAAGCATGCCATGTATCATTTACTCCAATCAGAATACTCAATACATCCGGTTTCATGTTCAAAGCATCAGCTTTCCAGCGGGCATACAAATCAACTACACGATTTCCGCTTATTCCACGATTGTAAACCTGCATTTTTTTATCCGGGTGATCAGCTAATAAACGTCCAGCCGCGAGCATCGCGTAACCGGCGCCCAGACCTATGTTAGGTTCTACCGCTTCGCGGTGTCTACCGCAATCCGTGATTGAATCGCCTTGAAAAAGAATTCTCATTATTTCCTTACCTCGTTAATTTTTGGAAAAATTCCAGGAAAGCATCGAACTGATACTTCTTGTTCATTTTGTTCTCCATTAAAGTACGTGCCTTTTCGCCCATTTCGACACATGTTTCAGAATTTTTCGTGATTTTTTCAATTGCCTCGGCAAATTGCTCAACATTAGCAACATCCGTTATAAAGCCAGTTTCCCCATCAAAAACCACTTCCGGGATTCCAGCCAGATCAGTCGAGATAACCGGTACTTTCATGCTCATAGCTTCGAGCAATACATTCGGCAGACCTTCTTTGTAGAAACTCGGAAATGCCAGAATGTCGATCCGGTCAAAAACATAATTCGGTTCGCTGGTAAAGGGAAAAAATGAGATATGTTCCTCAAGTCCGTAAACTTTTGTAACAGCTTTGAGCATCGCTTCGTCAGGACCTTCCCCGACAAACATTACATGAATATCCGGCAGTTTGCCAGCATCCAGCAAAAGTTTGACGGCCTGCAGTATAATGATTTGACCTTTGCGGTTCTCCATCGCTCCAACCGAGCCCAGAACCGGATGGGAATTTTTCTGCAGCGGATAACGCTTTAAAGCTTCAGTCCTGCTGGCTTCGCTGGAAGTAAAACGATCGACCTCGGTTCCCTGATAAACTAATGATATTTTTTCGTCCGGAATTTTATACACATCCTCCAGGTATTTGCGCGTAAAGTCCGTAATACAGATAACGTGAGTCGCCACGTCCGGGTCAGGCATATAATATTCACGTTTATACCAGGGCACAATTGATCCGGTTTTAGGTATTATAATGGTTTTCAAACTGCCCGCCTTGATACACTCCGCTCCAAAACCGACACAATGAAAACCATTTCTAGGCGGATGCACTGTCGTTACGGCGACATCACAAGGAGACAATCCGGCAATCCAGGCTTGTTTGTATTTGTCGGGATTGAGCACGATATCTTCAAAATCATAAGTCGTTACCGTCGCTCCGTATTCAGCACATGTCTGCGCCACGAAAGTTCCTTCAGGAGCGATAACCGAAACTTTTTCTCCTGCTTCAACAAACTTTTTAACCGCTTCGGAAACCCATATCTGAGTACCACCGCGCAGCGGCGTGTCTTCGATAAAACCAATATGCATAATTATATCTCCTGTTAAATTTTATGACCATCCTGTCGTAAAATATTGAAAAAATCTTTGAATTTCCGAACAATCATTTTAGTACTGTAACGACTTCTAACCGCTTCGCGATTGTGTTCCCGCCAGTCCTCAAAATGTTCCGGGTGCAAGAGCAATTCCGTTACTTTTGCCAAAAAATCCTCTTTAAATTCACCTGTCGGAAAATCTAAATATTGAATCTGCTCATCTTCCGGCAAATCTTTACCTACCACCTCGTCAAAAACTTCTTCCGGGTAATAGCGACGACAAACAATCGGAATTCCACCCGCGCTCGATTCAATAATCGGCAGTCCGCGTCCTTCCGTCTCACTTGGAAATAATACAATATCCGCAAGCTGATAAATTGCTTCGATGCACAAGGGCTGTAAATTTAATTTCTCAAAACAAGGATGATTTTCATTACCCACAGAGAAAACAAGGAATACCCGGTCAGCGACTTCGTCCGGCAATTTATCACACAAAGCGATATATGCTTTTAAAACACGCTCCAGATCATCCTGATGTTCAATCGGCGTCGGTCCCG
>DAOWBJ010000220.1 GCA_030634125.1 Victivallales bacterium | reverse complement strand
CTTATTCAACCCCGCCGGGGTTGATGTTTTGGGAATGCGAATATCCCACGGGTTTTACCCGCGGCTATTTAAATATAACCCCATTGGGGTAATTAAAAGGATTGAACGTTCGATGTTCGATGTTCAAAATCCCGGCGAAGCCGGTTAAGTTCAAAAAATATAAAAACAAGGAAAATAATTAAAGAAGTTTTTTCATAAGTTAATCCTCCTTAACTAAGCGTTGTAAAGTCATCTGGAATCAACCAATAATCTGATTATCTCCCGCGGACAGGAAAATACCCTGGAAGTTCATTGTGAGCGCTTCCGGATTATCAGAATATGCCAACGCGTCCTCTTCTGATATTGTACCTCCATTTACCAGTTCAAGCAAACTTTGATTAAAAGTCATCATGCCGTCATTTTTACCGCTGGCAATAGCCGCGGACAATTTCCCGAGTTTATTTTCATGTAAAAGCTTATAAACCAGCGGGGTATTAAGCATAATTTCGGTAGTTGGAACCCGTCCCTCTTCGACAGCCAGCGGCACTAAACGCTGTGAAATAATAGCATGCAGGTTATTGGCTAAAGCTTCTCTGACAGGCGGCTGTTCCGATTGATCATAGAAGTCCAGAATACGATTAATGGTCTGTGAAGCATTGGACGCGTGCAAAGTAGTGATAACCAGGTGTCCGGTATCAGCGGCCTGTAAAGCAGCTTCGAAGCTGAATTTGTCGCGCATTTCACCGATCATGATAACGTCCGGGTCCTGTCGCAGAACATGCCTCAACGCACTGGCAAAACTAATTGTATCAATACCTACTTCACGTTGTTCAAAATAAGAACTTTTATCTGCGAATTCATATTCAATAGGGTCTTCGATTGTGATAATATGCTTTGAAAATGTGTTGTTGATGTGCTCAAGCATCGCCGCCATAGTTGTTGATTTCCCAGAACCGGTTGTACCGGTGAGAATAACAATTCCGCGCGGGGCTTCCGAGATTTCCTTAATCACTCCCGGCAAACCAAGCTGTTCAATAGTCATAAGCTGGTTTTTCACCCAACGGCAATTGATACTGTTGAGTCCGCGCTGACGATGTATATTAACACGGAAACGCCCTATATTGTCTTCAAGATGCGAAACGTCCAAATCGCCGGTTTTATTAAAATCCTCGACTTGTTTTTCACTGGCGACCTGTTCCATGAAACGCAGAAGGATTTCACCATCCGGCGTATAATCACTAACAACCATTTCACCGTTAATACGAAACGCGACAGGACAATTTTCTTTAATATGCACATCAGAGGCATCCGAGTTGACGGCTTTCTCTAAAATATTGCGTAAAAGAGTTGTGGGCATTATTACCTCCGAAAGATTTAGTTAAATTTTGAACATCGAACGTCCAACATCGAATGAATTAATAATAAATCAAGTACAAATTTTATAATAATTATTGTTCTGTAATTCTGATTATTCTATTTAAAATAGACTTTTTTTAAAAAGTCATATTTCTTTTTATTTTTTACACTTTTTCTTATTCGATGTTCGATGTTAAACGTTCGATGTTCGATGTTCGATGTTCATTAGTTTTATTATTCTGGATATAAGCTCATTAAGTCGGCCGTTTCACGAACGGCCTGATCAATACCGACGATAACCGCGCGAGCGATAATGCTGTGTCCGATATTTAATTCATGTAAATGCGGGATTTCTAAGATGAAAGCAATATTATCACAATTAATACCATGTCCGGCATTAACTTTAATTCCTAAACCGGTCGCTAATTCAGACGCTTTAATCAGACGTTTTAACTCGTCCCGCTGCTTTTTCCCTTCCGCGTTGGCAAAAGATCCGGTATGTAATTCTATATATTCGCATCCGGTTTCCCGTGCGGCTTTAATCTGCGCTTCGTCGGGATCAATAAACAAGCTGACGATAATACCTTCAGCCCGTAAGCGCTCCGTAGCGGATTTGACTGCCTCAAAACGCCCGATAATATCGAGCCCGCCTTCAGTGGTAAGTTCTTCGCGTTTTTCCGGCACCAGACAGGAACTGTAAGGTTTTAAACCGGAAGCTATTTTTACCATTTCCCCGGTAACAGCCATTTCCATGTTCAAGCGTTGAACATTGGCTTTGAGTTCGATCATATCCTGATCGTTCATGTGCCGGCGGTCTTCGCGCAGGTGAGCGGTAATTCCCCAGGCGCCGGCTTTTTCGCACAACAACGCCGCCTCAAGAGGGCTCGGATATGTGATTTTCCGCGCTTCGCGGACAGTTGCTACATGATCGACATTTACACCTAAATTAAGCATTTATCAAGCCTCGCTTATTAATGTGAAAGTATTTAACACAACTTACGGCAAATTATGGATTATTCAAACTGGAAATAAGCTGTTCAAACAAATTTATTTCATTTTCAGCAGTTTCCAAATGTTTGAAAACCGGCGCGAAAACGATTTTCAGTTTAGCGCAATGACGCCGGGAATATTCTATCCATGGTTCTATTGATTTGCTGACCAGACGATTACCGGTTTCAGGTTCGTACACAAAACGCAGCAAAACAGTATCAAATTCGAGCCATTGCATAATTTTTTGAGGAGAAAAATCTTTGCCCGCAAGTTCGTGGGGATGAATATCAATAGAAAATCCCGCCTGAGGCAGCATTTGGTTTTTCAAAAACTCCAGATACTGCTCCGCCGATTTAACTGATTCCAACAGTGGGACGCGTACCGGAAACAGTAATTTATTATTTGAATGATACAGGGAATTACTGAAACTGCTTATGAAATTTCTGATTTTCACGAACAAATCAGGGTTTTCAAAACTTCGCTCAATAGCGAAATCAAGTAAAATTCCACTGCTGTTTATATTGTTGGCTTCGCCAATTAACTTTTGCAAATACAATTTTAAATCATTCTGAATAGAAGTTGACTGAGTAATTATTTCGCGTGAAACAGTTGGATCAAGCATATCCCGGAAAAAAAGTTCTGAAATATACGGATAAGATAATTTAAGCTGCTTGCTGCTCAACGGTGAAAGCAGGAATCCGGGCAGCTCAAGCAGGGAAAAACATTCCGGCAATTCGCTCGGCAAGCCCTTTTCCGACTCCAAAGCACTGAAACTTATCCCCCAGGTAATATTTTTAAGCATTTACCAACCCGCTTTTATTAAATTTTCCATCGTTACATTGGAAACCGGTTTTTTATCCATAAAATAAGCCAGTTGCCGCTGGACATATTTGCCCAGCAAATCAGCTTCCAGATTTATAAGATCGCCGATCCGCCGCTGTCTCAAAGCTGTTTCTTCCAGAGTTACAGGGATTAAATGCACCGAAAAACTATCCTCGCCGACATCAACCAAAGTCAAGGAAACGCCGTCAAGCGAAATACTGCCTTTAGACACCATGCAGGGTTTGAGTTCTTCGGGTAAAGCGACTCGATATTCAATATCGTCGCCCTGCTTCCGCATTCCCAGAAACTTAGCGGTAGTGTCAATGTGACCGGTAACGATATGTCCGCCCAGACGAGCTCCAACTTGTAGCGCACGCTCCAGATTAACCAGGCCGCCAAGCTTGATTGAGCCAAGATTAGTCCGGGTCAAGGTTTCTTCAAGAGTATGAAATTCAAGTATCCCGTCAGCGGCACAACTTTCCAAAGTCAGACACGCTCCGTTTACAGCGATGCTTTCGCCGCGAATAAGATCCTCAAAAGCTTTTGCCGGGCGCAAACGCAGTTTGTTTATATCACGCCCGATTATTTCCGCCGTAGTTTCAATTAACCCTGTAAACATAGTCTATAATTCCTTCTCATTGTCGATAGTATAGATAAAACGCTTTAATATACTACGATAGTGGTTAAACAGCTGATTCGCAAATAAAAGTTATATCCCATCAGTAATAAAGAATGGAATAATATTTTGCTACTTTTAAACAGCTGAATATTTTTTTGCTGATTTTTGAGCACAACGCACCAATGACGGTTGCAAGCCGTCTTTTGAAGTATTATTGTTTTATCGACACGATGAACTTGAATGCTGTACAGTGAGAACTTTCAACCGGAATCGAATCTGATCTGGATTTTACCTG
>DAOWBJ010000285.1 GCA_030634125.1 Victivallales bacterium | reverse complement strand
TAATTATTTCATTTCTTTGGTTTTTATCCAAATCAGCGCGCCGAGTTCAACATCAACTTCTTTTCCTTTCGGATTTTTAATCTTTTTATCGCCGTCAATTAATGCGGCGAATCCCCACCATCCGGCTTTTGGCATTGCGTAGGAAAAAACACCATTGGCATCGGCTTTAATAAGCTGTGTTGTATAAATACCATGCGGCACCTTATATTTTTTCTCTTTATTGTAATATTCCACTTCAACTTCCGCAAAAGGAACAGCTTTCCCATTTTTCTTCACGATACCTTGAAATATATTGTTTTTATAAAGACTGTATGGGCGTGTTAAAGGTTCTATCTCAACCGGAAATCCTATCATATTATCCCAGCCTTCTCCATCTTCCATAACATCAACTACAACCTTTGTGTAGTGGATTATCATTTTTTCTTCCGCTGGTTCCCAATACGGAGCCGGTTCAATATAAAATATGTAATCTCCCGGTTGTTTAAATGTGTAGTCCAGCTTAAAACATGATTTGCCGTTAATTTTATAAGATGTTAATTTATCAAGTAAATTTATTTTCTTATTTTGAAAACTTACGCCGAATTGAACAGGTTTCCCCATTTTCATAACAGGTCCCATATTCATTGGATGGGTGAAAACCGCTTTAACCGCAATTGGCACCGATATGTCATCGACAATATCTTTTTCCGGCAATAATAACTGAAAATGCGCGTTTGCGGTGAACACCAGTGTTGATAATGTCGCGATAAGCAGCTTTGTTGTTGTGTTTTTCACTTTTTGACTCCTTCTGTAATATAATTTTGTTGTTAAATGATATTAGTATAATATTATTTCAAGTACACGCTTCCTTTAGATTGTTTAATTTTTGCTATATATTAATATATTAGTATATTAGTATTACGAAAATATAATATGTAATAATATCTTGTTTTTCCCATATTTCAAGCTATATTCAAAAAAACACAAAACAGGTAATTATTATGTCAAATTTAACAAGATTAAGTTTTTCAATAGAAAAAAATCTTTTCAAAAAACTGGAAAAGATCGTTAAACAAAAAGGTTATGAAAATCGATCTGAATTTATTCGTGATATTATCCGGGACATGGTCGTTGCTGAAGAGTGGGATTCTAATGATGAAATTATAGCGACAATTACCTTAGTATTTGATCATCACAAGAAAGAGCTTGGGGAGAAACTTACGGATGTTCAACACAAATTTCATGATACAGTCCTTGCTTCCACCCATGTTCATTTAACGCATGATATATGCGCGGAAATGATAATGGTCCACGGTTCTGCAAGAGTAGTTAACGAACTCGCTAATAAACTTCGTCAGCAGAAGGGCGTTTTGCATGCTGGATTAACGATGAGCTCTACTGCTCAAAAATTAAATGAATCCTAATTCTGTAATGAACTCCCCCAAAATTATATTTCATATTCTAAATAGTTTAGTCATTTCCTATAGTGTTGCAAACGGTTTTTCGGGGAACATTTCAGCTTTTTGGGGATTTTGCAGACAGAAATTTTGATTTTCAAAGGAATTTTTTATTTAAATGTGCTATAATAGACTATATGCAGCTTATTTAAAAAGGACTAAAAATGTTGAATGAATTAAAAAATGTAGCTTCCCGAATAAATGATCTTATTGTAAACGACGACTTTCCCGCGACTGTTGAACCGCAATATCTGCGTGCGACTGTAATGGATTATCCCTCGCGCGGTGGAAAACGTCTGCGCCCGGCCCTGCTTCTTTGGTGCTGCGGTTTGCTTGGAGGAAATATTGATACGGCCTTGTACCCGGCGATGGCGGCGGAATTGTTTCACAACTGGACGCTGGTGCACGATGATATAATTGACGAAGACCGTATGCGTCGAGGGCAATTAACCACGCATGAATCTTTGCGTTTATTTGCCCGGGATACATTTGACGGCGGCGACTTGGCGGCGGATAAATTTGGTCAGAATTTTGCTATTTTAGCTGGCGATATCCAACAGGGCTGGGCTTTAAATACTATTTTAAAATCAGCGCAGCATGGATTGTCGACGGAATTATCTTTAGCTTTGGGGCAGCGTTTATTGAAGCTCGGCAGTTGTCAACTGATTTCCGGCGAAGCTCTGGACGTGGAATTCCCGATGCGTAACTGGCAGAACATTTCCTGTGAAGAAGTTTTGCACATGCTGGAACTTAAAACCGGTGCTTTATTGCGTTTCTGCGCGGAAGCCGGTGCCGCAATTGCCTTGAACACATGTGATTTTGAGCGAAAAGAAGTTAAAATGCTTGGCGATTTCGCGGCTGCCGCCGGAATTGCTTTTCAATTACGGGACGACTGGCTGGGGATTTTTGGAGATTTCGATAAACTCGGTAAAGAAATAGCATCCGACCTGGCCTCGGAAAAACCTACTATACTTTTGTTGAAAACTTTTGAAAACTTAAAACCGGAACTGCAGCTGCATCTTGCCGGCATGCTTGGTTTGGATGAATATGATAAAGACATCATTAAACAGGTGCAGACTTTGATGCGCGAATGCGGTTCTGAAGCCTATGTTCGCGAAAAAGCCGAAAAACTTACAGAACAGGCAAAAGAAATTCTACATCAATTCCCTGACAACAAATACCGCTCTTTCCTCTTGGAATTAACTTCGTTTCTGATAAATCGCGAACAATAAAAATACCCGCCAAGCAGAAAGATTAAGTTAATTTTTATTTTTTTAACAAAAACACCTTGCTAAAAACGTAAAATCTCTTATTTTAACTGGTCAAAGTCTATGTCTCAGGTTGCTTAGCTGGTTAAGCTTAAAATGTTGAATATAAGGATTAAGAAATGGTTATTAGAAAATTAAATTCAGTTTTCGCACGTCATGGCAGGATTATATTCGGTGTTATCACCGTAATTATCATAATATCCTTTATGGGGTTTATGCAGCCGGGTTCAAGTTTCAGCAGTTTGTTTTCACGTTGGGGCAAAAAAAACGTCTATGGAGAAGTTTTCGGCGAAACCGTATCCCGCAATGATATAATTGAAAAAGCGGACCGGGACTTAATTGTTAATGATCTAATATATAATATCGGTTTGAAC